>RGEP01000281.1 GCA_009918225.1 Betaproteobacteria bacterium
GCAGCCCCAGCACCGTCTGGCCCCAGAAGAACGGGACTGCGCAGTGCTCCTGCAACCACTTGGCCATCAGGGGAATGGCGGTTCGAGACTCGACCCGTAATTCATGTGGTGAGTACAGGGCGGCGCTGGCACCCTGCGTCTGCAGGAAGGGTGCGCAGGCGGCGGCATCCGAAGCACTGTAGAGGATGCAGTTCTCGCCCATGTTGGTTTTGGCGAATGCAGCCAACACCTCGGCTGCGGCAGGTCGCCGAGCCAACACCCACAAGCCCCGGTGCAGCACCTCAATACCCGCCTGTGGCGCCAGCTGATCCCACAGGGCGCGCGACCGCATCGCGCGGCGCCATGTGGCACCCTCACGCTGTCCTGTGACCGTGATGAAACCGAAGTTGCGGATCGATGCACCCACACAGCGGTGGTCACGCTCGATCACCGCCACGCTCAAACCTCTCTTGGCAGCCGTCCAGGCGTGTGCGAGCCCTACGATGCCCGCGCCAACCACCAGCACATCAAATTCGTTCATCCTTGCCCCTGCCCTCAAAGTTCCGTCCGCGTTCATGCGCGAGTGCCGCGTGAACCCTCTCCTGCACATCATGAATGCCCAAACTATCGAGGCTGAGCTCAAAGCCGAC
Organism: Betaproteobacteria bacterium; assembly: GCA_009918225.1. Taxonomy (GTDB): domain Bacteria; phylum Pseudomonadota; class Gammaproteobacteria; order Burkholderiales; family Burkholderiaceae_C; genus RFTU01. The sequence goes on from RGEP01000281.1 coordinate 630, forward strand.
TTCTAAGAACCAGTCCTGCAGCCGCTGCGCGCCCTGTAAGACCTGGCCATCCCACACCTGGGACAAGGCGTGGTCCACCTCAGGGTGATGGCCCGCTGCAAGGCCCCAGGTCAAGGGCAGCCACACCGCCACGGCGGCACCATGGTCAACCCCTTGCTCAAGGGTCAGCGGGTAGGACAAGGCATGGGCCAACGCCGTTCGGGTTTGGCTAAAAGCCACCCCGGCCTGCAGCGCTGCCTGCGCAAGCGCGCGGCGCGGTGCCGGATCCTCCGGGCTACGCAGGGCGTCGGGCAGGGCTCGAATAACCGTTCTGACCGCATCAAGCCCCAACACCACGCTCATGGGGTTTCGATGACGGTTCCACAGCACCTCCAGGCCGTGACCCAAGGCATCCAGTGCGCTGTGCCTCACCACCGCCTGCGGACACGTGAGGCTGAGCAGTGGATCCACCACGGCACGGTCTGCGTACGCCCAGGGCTGGTCAAAGGACCGCTTGGCTGCAGGGTGTGTGTCCGTGTCCCACAGGGTCGACCAAGGAGTGACTTCGCTGCCCGTTCCTGCCGTGGTCGGCATCAGCCACAGTTCGTGTGGAGTCCATCCCGGTGGGGGGGCGCTACAGCCCAACAGTTGCCCCATCCGGTCCACGGAGCCGCAGGCGGGCCGATGCCGAATCCACTTGGCCACGTCCATGACACTGCCGCCACCCAGGCCAATCAGGACGGTTTGATAGGGGCTGGCCAGCGCGGGCCACACCTGCGCAGCCACCTGCCGGCCCAGGTCCAGAGTGCTCAGACCATCTGGAATCTCTACCCAATCGACCAGAGCATCGCCCATCGACCGCATCAAGCGGGCCGGGTACTCCAGGCGGTCAGCCCCTTGGAAGGACAAGACCACGGCCCGCCGCCCACGCAGGGAAGATAGCGCTTCGAAAGCGCTGCCTAGGCCAAACTCGATGGCCACCGGCAGGTGCCAGGAATAGGCGTTCAGATGAGCCTGCGACGCAGCCATGCGGAGAGCAGGTCAATCAGGGAAACGGTGGCGATCAAGATGATCAACACGGCGCAGGTCTGTGCATACTGAAAGCCGCGGATGACCTCGAACAAGACCACCCCGATACCGCCCGCACCGACCATACCCACCACCGACGCAGAGCGCACGTTCGATTCGAAGCGATAGAGGCAAAAGCTGAGCCACAGGGGCAACACCTGGGGGATGACGCCGTACAGAATCTCCACCCACCGGTGCGCACCAGTCGCCCGTATACCCAAAACCGGCTGCGGGTCAATCGCCTCCACAGCTTCGGAATAAAGTTTGGCCAGGGTCCCGGTGGTGTGCACCGTCAGCGCCAGCACGCCTGCAAAGGGCCCCAAGCCCACCGCCACGATGAACAACATGGCGAACACCATCTCGTTGATCGCCCGGCAGGCGTCCATGAGGCGGCGCACCGGTTGGTGGATCCAGGCAGGCGCAATGTTGGCTGAACTCAACAGCCCCATGGGTACGGCGATCACGACCGCCAGCAAGGTGCCCCACACCGCAATCTGCAGCGTGACGACCATCTCCTGGACGTACAAGCGCCAATCGCGGAAGTTGGGCGGGAAGAAGTCCCGCCCTGCGATGTTGCCCGCATCCTTCCAGAGGTCCAAAGGCCTGATCTCAGCCCCCCTCCAAGCCCAGGCCAGAAAGCCCAACGCCAAGCCCCAGCCCAAGTACCAGACCAAGCCATGGCGGCGCTCGCGTTCGCGCTGCCCGATGACCTGCAACGCTTGTGGGCTGGGCCCGGCCATCAACTCACCTGGCCTCACCGGCGAAGGGCTGCCAGACGCGCATCGATCTCAGCCAGGGCCTTGGTTTTCTCGGCCGCACCCATCTTGTCGTCGTTGACCAGCCTGGCGCGGTCGCGTGCCAGCTCCAACTCCCGGATGGGGATCAGCTGGTCGTTGTTGGAAGCCCGGAACCCAGCGTAGTTGTAGATGTTCTTGAGGATTTCGCGCTCGGCTTCATCGGTCTTGGCATAGCCCAGGATGAAGCTTCGAATGCGCTCGCGCACGGCAGGGTCGA
>RGEP01000282.1 GCA_009918225.1 Betaproteobacteria bacterium
TGTTCCAGCAGCTTGCGCCGCAGCGTGTTTCGGTTGATGCCCAGCCACTGTGCGGCCAGGCTTTGGTTGCCCTCGGCACGCGACATCACCTGCTCCAGCAGCGGCCGCTCCACCGATCGCACCATCAGCTCGTGCAGACCCACGGGCTCTTGGTCGCCCAGATCACGGAAATACTGGTCCAGCGCGCGCTGCACGCAGTCATTGATCAGGTTTTGGCTCATGCGCTCAACTGCATCTGTTCATCGTTAGCGGCGGCCGACAAGGCTGGCCAATGGGCGTGGCGGTCCGCATACCCCTGCAACCAGTCGTCCAGCAAGCGGAGTTGCAGACCGCATTCGTCAATGGTGTTGAGCGTGCGCATGAAGTCACGCCCTCCATCCACCCCTGCCAGGGCCCAGCCGATGTGCTTGCGGGCGGTGCGCACACCGATGAATTCGCCGTACAGCCCATAGTGGTCCACCAGGTGCTCCAGCAGCCAGGCCCGCACCTGCTGCACCGTGGGTGGCGGCAGGGCCACGCCCGTGGCCAACTCATGCGCCACCTCGCGAAAAATCCAGGGCCGGCCCTGGGCTGCGCGGCCAATCATCAGGGCATCGGCTTGCGTGTGTCGCAAAACGGCCGCGGCTTTGGCTGCCGAGTCGATGTCCCCATTGGCCACCACCGGAATGCGCAACGCAGCCTTGACCGCGGCAATGGTGTCGTACTCGGCCTGTCCTTTGTAGCCTTGGTCGCGGGTGCGGCCGTGCACGGTCAGCATGGCAATGCCCGCCGATTCGGCGGCCCGAGCCAGACGCAAGGCGTTGCGTTCAGCCTGGCACCAACCCGTGCGCATCTTCAAGGTGACCGGCACGCCCAGTGGGGCACAGGCCCCCACCACGGCCTCCACGATGTGCAGAGCCAAGGGTTCGTTTTGCATCAGGGCCGAGCCCGCCCACACCTGGCACACCTTCTTGGCCGGGCAGCCCATGTTGATGTCGATGATCTGTGCGCCACGGTCGATGTTGTAGCGGGCCGCTTCGGCCATTTCAACGGGGTCCACGCCGGCAATCTGCACGGCAATGGGCGCCGATTCACCCGTGTGGTCCGCACGGCGAGACGTCTTGAGCGTGTTCCACAACTCGCGCTTGCTGGTGACCATTTCACTCACCGCATAGGCCGCACCCAGTCGCTTGCACAGCATGCGAAAGGGGCGGTCGGTCACGCCTGCCATGGGCGCGACGAAGAGCCGTCCTGGCAATTCATGCGGGCCCAGTTGCAGGGTAGGGGAGGAAAACACGGGCGGCTGGGCTGCTTAAAAATGAGGCAGCAGTATAGCCACCGCCTCCCGGCCTTAAGCTTGCCCCATGGAAGCGTGGATCCTGTCCCTGCTCGGCGCCCTGGCCTTGCCCCGCTATGGCCTGAGCACCGTGTTCGTGGTGGCCTTTGTTTCGGCCACCTTGCTGCCCATGGGCTCAGAGCCGGCCGTCTTCGGCTTGGTCAAGCTCAATGAAAGCCTGTTCTGGCCGGCGGTGCTGGTGGCCACGCTGGGCAACACCCTGGGGGGCATGGTGTCGTGGTGGATGGGCGCGGGTGCCCAGCATGCGGTGCACCGCTGGCGGGCCAAGGGTGAGGGCATCAGCGGTGCCGAATACATGGCCATTGGCAAGTTTTTGCGCTACACCCTCATGACCGCTGCGCTGCTGTGGGTCTTTCCGCAAGAATTGGCGCTTTGACGATCGACTTCGCGGCTCAGGCCGGTTTGTCTGTTTCCCTCGTTAGTCCACCTTTAGTCCCCCAAGCCCCTCTTTGTCCCGCACTGTCCTCATGAGCACCGCCACCCCCGCTTACGAACAGCTCACCGCCTTGCACACCCGGCTGCACCGTTTGGACCATCTGGGCTCCATCGCCGGCTGGGACCAAGCGGCCAATATGCCGCCCAAGGGCAATGAGGCCCGCGCGGCCGCGCTGGCCGAACTGGCCACGCTGACCCACCGGCTGCGCACCGACCCGGGCTTGCGCCGCACGCTGGAGCAGGCGGAGCAGGAAAACCTGTCGGATGATCAACGCGCCAACCTGCGCGAAATCCACCGCGACTGGCGGGCCGCCAACGCCTTGCCCGAATCTTTGGTGGAGCGGCGCCAGTGGGCCACCTCACGCTGCGAGCACGCGTGGCGCACCCAGCGCCCGGCCAATGATTGGGCGGGATTTCTCGAAAACTTCCGCGAGGTGGTGGCCGTGGGCCGCGAGGAGGCGGCGCGTTTGGCCGATGAGCTGGGCTGCGGGCGCTATGAAGCCCTGATGGACCGCTACGAGCCCGGTATGACCACGGCCGAGGTCGACCGAGTTTTCGGTGATTTGCGCCAGTGGCTGCCCCCGCTCATCGAGCAGGTCATCGCGCGCCAATCGAACGAAGCCGTGATCCCGGCGCAGGGCCCTTTCCCGGTGGAAGCCCAACGGGCGCTGTGTGGCTCGGTGATGCGCTTGCTGGACTTCGATTTCGAAGCGGGCCGCCTGGATGTCAGCACCCACCCTTTTTGCGGTGGCGTGCCGGAAGACGTGCGCATGACCACCCGCTTTTCCACCGAAGATTTTTTGGGCAGCTTGATGGGCACGGTGCACGAAACCGGCCACGGCCGCTACGAACAAAACCGGCCACGCGATCTGATTGCGCAGCCCGTGTCGCAGGCGCGC
>RGEP01000283.1 GCA_009918225.1 Betaproteobacteria bacterium
AACCCCAACGAAGTGCGGATCACCGACCTTTGAGGCCATGAATTCAGAAGAACTGCGCGCCCTGAGCTTTGCCACGATGGACGATGGCGAAGAACTCGCCCGCGCCGAAATCTACGGCCTCTTGGCCCGTTTGTGGTTTTCACCGCCCGACGACGAGCTGATGCAGCAGTTCAAGGTGGCCGTCACCCAAGCACCGACCTCGGGCGCCTTTTTGGAAGCCCCTTGGGAAGCCTTGGTGGCCCTGTTCCGCGAGCAGGACCGCAGCACCATCGCCAGCGAGTACGACGCCCTGTTCCACGGCGTGGGCCGCCCCGAAGTGTTTCTGTACGGCTCGTATCACCTCAGCGGCTACCTCAACGACAAGCCCCTGGCGGGTTTGCGCGCAGACCTGGCCGAGCTGGGCCTGGCCCGCGACGAGTCTCGCGGCGAAACCGAAGACCACGTGGCGTTTGTCTTCGAGGTGATGCGCTACCTGATCGCCGGTGACGACATCGCCGTGTGCAACCTCGAACGCCAGCGCCGCTTCTTTCGCAGCCATGTGCAGACCTGGGTCGAAGCCCTGTGCGATGCGGTCAATGCCCACCCCAGGGCCCGGGCCTACGCTCGCGTGGCCGATTTCACCCGCGCCTTTATCCAGGTGGAGACGCAGGGCTTCGATCTGCTGGAGTCTTGATCGCTTTGAGCCAAATGGTGAACACCGCCCCGCCGCCCTCTTCGGCTGAGCGGTTGGAGGCGCGGATGTCGCCACCGTAGCGCTCCACAATGCTGCGGCTGATCCACAGCCCCAGGCCCGTGCCATCCTTTTTGTGGGTCGTGAAGGGCTGAAACAGTCCGTTCTTGACCGATTCGGGCAGGCCACTGCCCTGGTCGGCCACGGCCAGTACCACCCCATCCGATCCGTCGTCCAAAGCCTGGTGGCGGCTGCTCAGGGTGATCACGCCACCGGCGGGCATGGCATGAACCGCGTTCATCACCAGGTTCACCAGCACCTGCTGCAGTTCCTGTCGATTGATGGATGCCCGCAGGCCCGGCGCAAAGTCCCGCTGCACGCGGATGCTGCCCTCGCGCAGGGCATGGTCGGTCAGCACCAGGCTGTCTTCCAGGGCCTGGGCGGGGTCCACTTCTTGTACGTAGCCCGCGAAGTCCGCAGGCCGGGCGAACTGCAGCATTTGGGTGACGATCAGGCGCATGCGCTCGACCTGCTGCTGTGCCAAGTCGAGTTCGGTCTTGACCTGTTCAGCCTGTGGGCCTAGGGTGTGCCGCAGCAGGTCCAGATTGCCCTGAATCACCGCGATCGGGTTGTTGATTTCGTGGGCCATGCCGGCGGTCAACTGCCCGATCACGGCCAGCTTCTCCGAACGCATCAAATGGTCCTGTGCCGCCTGCAGCTCGGCCGTGCGTTCGGCTACTCGCGCATCCAGCACCGCGTTCCATGCTTGCAGGGCGCGGGTCTTTTCGGTGATCGCGTCCAAGAGTGCATCCAAGCCCCGGGCCAGATGGCCCAGTTCATCCCGGCTGCGCAGCGGCCCCACCCGCGCCTGTGCGTCGCCTGCCTGAAAGGTGCGCATGGCCAACTCCATGCGCTCCACCGGCCGGAAGATGCCGCGTGCGGCGCGCAGGCTCCACCAGGCCGCACCAATCATCACGCTGAAGAACAAGAGGCCGATGGCCGCGAGCACCGCGTACTTCAAGACGGTGTAGGGATGTTCCAAAAATCCCACATACAGCATGCCCACCCGATGGCCCAGGTGGTCGACCAGCGGGGTGTAGGCCGATACGTACCACTCCTTGACCACAAAGGCGCGGTCCAACCAGGTGCGGCCCTCGCCCAACACGGCCGCCTGCACACGGTCGGATACGCGAGTGCCGATGGCCCGTGTGGCCGCGCCCTCGCCGCTGCTGGGGTCGGGCTCGAACAGGCGCACATTGGTGCTGATGCGCACATCGTCCAGAAACAGGGTGGCCGTTCCTTGGCTGCCGAAGGGCAGGGCGCCCTCGGGATAGACGATGTCGTTGATCCGGTCGATGAAGTCGAGGTTGCGGTTGAGCAGAACACCGGCTTGGACATGGCCCAAGAGCATGCCGCTGTCGTCGCGCACCGGGGCCGCAGCCGTGATCACCATCGCGCGTTCTTCCACGGTGCGCGCGCTGGGCCGCGCGCCCTGGGTGCTCAGAATGGGCACGGCCACACGCTCGCGGGCCTGCGGCGCCAGGCGCGCAAACTCCGCGCCCTCGATGACCGCCACATGTGGCCGCCCATCGCGCTCGCCCAGCAGCTCGGCTGGCGGCCCCTCGGCTGGGCCCCAATGTGCCACCAGCAGGTGGCCATCCGGCGAGCGCCAGTTGAGATAGGTCAAGTTGCTGCGGCCCTGGTAAGCCTGCAGCAGCGCCTGGATGGCGTTCGGGTCTCGGCTGTTCAAGGCGCGCCTGAGCCCATGGGACTCGGCCACCGTGGTGGCTGCGGTGCCCACATCAACCATCACCTTGTCGAAGTAGCCCTGGGCCACCGCCAAGTCGCTGCGGACTTTGGTGCGCAGCAGTTCGTCGATGGCTTCGTCGCCCCACCACAGCAGGATGGCGCCCAGCAGCGGCAGCACGCCCAACAGGGGCAGCAGCACC
>RGEP01000284.1 GCA_009918225.1 Betaproteobacteria bacterium
CGCATGCGGCAGGTAGCAGCGCCCCACGGGATGGTCGCGGCTGAAGTCTTGCCAGAAGTTGATGAGCTGCAGCGCGGTGCAGATGGCGTCGGACTGCGCCAGGGATGCCGCGTCGTTCACGCCATACAGGTGCAGCAGCAGCCGGCCCACCGGGTTGGCCGAGCGGCGGCAGTAGTCCATCAAGGCGGCGCGGTTGGGGTAGGGCGGGTTGTGGGTGTCTTGTTCGAAGGCGTCCAGGAGGTCCAGCAGGGGCTGCACGGGCAGCCCGTGCTGCTGCACCACACGGCCCAGGGGCTCGAACACCTCGGGCCAGCTGGGCTGGTCTTGCCCTGCGCCACCTGGCGGCCTTGGGGTCGGTATGGTGGTCACAGTGGCCTCGGCCTTTCCCACCGCCGCCAGCAGGCACTGCCGATAGCGCTGCAGCAGCGCCCGCCGCTGCTCGGGCGTGCCGGGCCCCTCATCGGCGATGTCGTCGGCCGTGCGGGCGTAGTGGTACAGGGCCACCACCGCCGGGCGCAGCGCCGGCGGGCACAGGATGGAGGCCACGGGGAAGTTTTCGTAATGGTCCACGCTCACGGCAGCCCATTGTCGCCCGGGGCACGCGCGCCTGGGGGGCTAGTACACTACAGGGTTTGCCGCAAAACACCCTGCGCGGGTGGCGAAATTGGTAGACGCACCAGGTTTAGGTCCTGACGCCAGCGATGGTGTGGGGGTTCGAGTCCCCCCCCGCGCACCACGTATCCCGGCGGGCTTGCCCGCTGCCTTGAACGGCTCGCCCAGCTTGCCGATTGAACCGCTAGACAGAGAGTTCCCAACATGACGGTCACCGTTGAAACCCTTGAGAAGCTTGAGCGCCGTATCACGCTCGTGCTGCCGGCCGACACCATCAACAACGAGGTGCAGACCCGGCTGAAGAAACTGGCCCGCACCGTCAAGGCCGACGGCTTCCGCCCGGGCAAGGTGCCCATGAGCGTGGTGGCCCAGCGCTACGGCTATTCCGTGCAGTACGAAGTGGTCAACGACAAGGTGGGCGAGGCCTTTGCCAAGGCTGCGGATGAAGCCTCCCTGAAGGTGGCCGGCATGCCCCGCATCAGCCAGAAAGACGAAGCCCCGGAAGGTGCCTTGGCTTTTGATGCCACCTTCGAGGTCTACCCCGACGTGCAAATTGGCGACCTGGCCACGGCCGAGGTGGAAAAGGTGCAGGCCGAGGTGACCGAGGCCGCCATCGACAAGACCCTGGACATCTTGCGCAAGCAGCGCCGCACCTTTGCCCAGCGCGCCGCCGCTGAAGGTGCTGCCGAAGAAGACCGCGTCACCATCGACTTCGAAGGCAAGATCGACGGCGAGCCCTTCCAGGGCGGCAAGGCCGAGGCCTTCCAGTTCATCATTGGCGAAGGCCAGATGCTCGAGCAGTTCGACAAGGCCGTGCGCGGCATGAAGGTGGGCGAAAGCAAGACCTTCCCGCTGCAGTTCCCGGCCGACTATCACGGCCAGGACGTGGCCGGCAAGGAAGCCGACTTCCTGGTGACCATGAAGAAGATCGAGCAGCAAAACCTGCCCGAGGTGGACGACGCCTTCGCCAAGTCCCTGGGCATTGCCGATGGCACCGTGGAAGGCCTGCGCGCCGATGTGAAGAAGAACCTGGCCCGCGAGGTCAAGTTCCGCGTGCTCAACCGCAACAAGGCTGCGGTGATGGACGCCCTGGTCAAGGTCAGCACGCTCGACCTGCCCAAGGCCCTGGTGCAAGGCGAGGTGGAGCGCATGGTGCAAGGCGCCCGCGCCGACCTCAAGCAGCGCGGCTTCAAAGACGCCGACAACATGCCCATCCCCGCCGAGGTCTTCACCGAGCAGGCCGAAAAGCGCGTGCGCCTGGGCCTGGTGGTGGGCGAGTTGGTGCGCACCCATCAGCTGCAGGCCAAGCCCGAACAGCTGCAAGCGCACATCGAAGAGATCTCGCAGAGCTACGAAAAGCCGGCCGAGGTGATGCGTTGGTACCTCACGGACCGCAACCGCATGGCCGAAGTCGAGGCCATCGTGGTCGAGAACAATGTGGCCGAGTTCGTCCTGGCCCGCGCCAAAGTGTCGGAGAAGGCGGTACCCTTCGACGAGCTGATGGCCCAGTCCTGATCAGGAGCAATCAAAACATGAGCGTGATCGACCCCCAAAACCTGGGCATGGTGCCCATCGTCATCGAAACCTCAGGCCGGGGCGAGCGCGCCTATGACATCTACAGCCGCCTGCTGCGCGAGCGGGTGGTGTTCCTGGTGGGGCCGGTCAACGACGCCACGGCCAACCTGGTGGTGGCGCAGCTCTTGTTCCTGGAGTCCGAAAACCCGGACAAGGACATCTCGCTGTACATCAACTCCCCGGGCGGCAGCGTGAGCGCGGGCATGTCGATCTTCGACACCATGCAGTTCATCAAGCCCGATGTGAGCACCCTGTGCATGGGCATGGCCGCCTCCATGGGCGCCTTCTTGCTGGCCGCCGGCGCCAAGGGCAAGCGCTTTGCCTTGCCCAACAGCAAGGTGATGATCCACCAACCCCTGGGCGGCGCCCAGGGCCAGGCCACCGACATCGAGATCCACGCCCGCGAGATCCTCAAGACCCGCGA
>RGEP01000285.1 GCA_009918225.1 Betaproteobacteria bacterium
GCCACGCGCCAGCGCGAAGCGTTGAACTTCGTGGTCAACGAACTGTTCACCACCCAGAGCTTCAAGTTCGATCCCAAGATCATGAGCCGCCTGGGCATTGACCAGCTCGACCGCATCTCCGCACGCGGCCAGACCTCCACCGACTACAGCCTGGCCCAATCGGTGCTGGGCGTGCAGCGGGGTGCACTGGATGCCCTGATGAGCGATGCCCTGGCCTCGCGCATGGCCGATGCCGAACACAAGGTCGACAACCCCAAGGCCTTGATGAGTTTTGCCGATGTGCAAACCCGCCTGAGTGCTGCGATTTGGGCGGAATTGCGCGACGGCAAGACCAGCGGCCGCGATGTGGATAGCCTGCGTCGAAACCTGCAGCGCGAGCACATCAAGCGCGTGGCCACCGGCCTGCTGCGGCCCACGGGCACCAGCGGCAACGCCGATGCGCCGGCGGTCAACCGCATGGTGGCCCGCCAGCTGGAATCGGACCTGCGCGCGGCCTTGGCCGGCGGAGGATGGTCGAGCATGGCGCGCGCCCACTTGGAGGACAGCCTGGCGCTGATCAGCGAAGCCCTCAAGGCCCCGCTGAACAAGCAAGGCGTGTAAGGCACAGCGATGAAGCTAGAGGGCAAGGTCTGCATCATCACCGGCGCCGGCCAGGGCATCGGCCTGGCCACCGCGCGGCGCTTTGCCGCCGAGGGCGCCGTGGTGGTGGTGTGTGACCTGCGCCAAGCTGATGTGGACGCGGCTGTGACCGACTGCCGCCGCGGAGGCGGCGCGGCCCAGCGCTCCACGGGCTTCACGCTGAGCGTCACCGATCGCCCGCAGGTCGACGCGATGGTGGCCGCGGTCAAGGCCCAGTTTGGCCGCATCGACGTCCTGGTCAACAACGCCGGCATCACCCAAGACGCCCGGCTGCAGAAGATGACCCTGGAGCAGTTTGACCGTGTGATCGATGTCAACCTGCGTGGGGTCTTCCACTGCAGCCAGGCGGTGGCCGATCAGATGGTGCTGCAAGGGGCCGGCGTGATCCTCAACGCCAGCTCCATCGTGGGTCTGTACGGCAATTTCGGTCAAACCAATTACGCGGCCAGCAAGTTCGGCGTGATCGGCTTTACCAAAACCTGGAGCCGCGAGCTCGGCCCCAAAGGCGTGCGGGTCAATGCGGTGGCCCCAGGCTTTGTGGCCACCCACATCCTGGACACCATTCCAGAAAAGGTGCTGGCCGAAATGACCCAGGAAGTGCCCTTGCGGCGCCTGGGCAAGCCCGAAGAAATTGCCAGCGTCTATGCCTTCTTGGCCAGTGATGACGCCAGTTACATCAACGGAGCGGTCATCGAGGTGGCCGGCGGATTGACCATCTGAGCCTAATGCCCAATTTGGCGCTGAATGGGCGCTGAATGGGCGCGGAACGGGCGCCAAGCGGTTGCTGATCTGGCGCTGATGTGCTGACGTGGTGACAAGTTGCTCAGCCAAAAACCGCCGACAATCCGCTGGTGAATTACGCCCTCTTTGATGAGGCCGGCAAGTTTTTAGCCGGCCGTGTGATGTCCGAGGCTGAAAGCTCGATGCAAGTCGAGCTGGACTCGGGCAAGCGTGTGAAGGTCAAAGCCGCCAATGTGTTGCTGCGCTTTGCCCAACCCGCACCAGCCGAACTGCTGAGCTCGGCCCGTGCGCTGTCTGAAGACATCGACCTGAACCTGGCCTGGGAGTTCGCCCCTGAAGGCGACTTTGGCTTTGCCGACCTGGCACGCGACTACTTTGACCCCAAGGCCGACGCGGTGCACCAAGCGGCCGCCCTGATCAGGCTGTTTGAAGCGCCGCATTACTTCCGCCGCATGGGCAAGGGCTTGTTTCGCAAGGCCTCGGAAGACACGCTCAAGGCTGCACTTCTGGGCATCGAGCGCAAGAAGCAGATCGCAGCGCAGATCGACCAATGGGCGCAAGACCTGGTGCAAGGCCAGTGCCCCGGCCCCATCCGTGACCAGCTCTACCGCATCCTCTTCAAGCCCGACAAGAATGCCGCCGAGTACAAGGCCGTGGTGGAGGCTGCGCGGCTGAGCCAGCGCTCGCCTTTGGACCTGCTCAAAGACGCCGGGGCCATCGACAGCCCCTACCAGTTCCACTGGAAGCGTTTCCTGTTCGAGCACTTCCCCAAGGGAACGGGATTTGCCGACGTGCAAGCGCCCGCGGTTCAAGAGGCGCTGCCCCTGGCCGAGGGCGTACAGGCTTTTTCAATTGACGACTCCAGCACCACCGAAATCGACGATGCGATCTCGGTGCGTGGCTTGGGCAGCGGCACCGTGGTGCTGGGCATCCACATCGCCGCGCCAGCCTTGGCCATTGCCCCAGGTACCGCGGTGGACCTCGTGGCGGCGCAGCGGCTGTCCACCGTTTACATGCCTGGGCACAAGCTGACCATGCTGCCCGACGAGGTGGTGCAGGCCTACACCCTGGTCGAGGGTCGCGCCAGCCCCGCGGTCAGCCTGTATGTCACGCTCGATGAAACCAGTCTGGAGGTGCGTGAACGCGTGACCCGGCTGGAACAGGTTCAGGTGGTGGCCAATCTGCGCCACGACCACCTGGA
>RGEP01000286.1 GCA_009918225.1 Betaproteobacteria bacterium
GCGTGGGTGCCGGTGCCGCCACGTCTGGTATCGGCATCGCGCCCAGGTCGGGCAGCTCGAGGTCGATGTCGGGCATGGCCTGCAGGGGCGGCCTGGCCGCTGCGGCGGGTGGTTCGGCCTGAACGGTGGGCAGCTCCAGGGGCTCGCCATTGGGCGTGGCCAAGTGAGCAGTGGCGTCGAACGCGGCCGAGCAGCCGCCACAACGCACCCAACCTTGGGCTGCGCTCAGCTGTTCGCTGCTGATGCGAAACACGGTCTTGCAGTGGGGGCAGCGGGCAGCCAAGCTCATCGCTTCATCATGCCATGGGGGTGGCGCCTGGCTGACCACTGGCCTGGGCGGTCATCAGGATCCAACCGTCTTCCTCGTCGCTGACCGACAAGGCCAGCCACGGGGCGTAGGCGGCCTTCAGCTCATCGGCTTGGCGGGCCAGGATGCCGGCCAACACCAAATGTCCGCCGGCCTGAACATGGCCACACAAGAGCGGGGCCAGCAGCTTCAGCGGCGTGGCCAGAATATTGGCCACCACCAGGGCATAGTGGCCCTGCGCGGCCTCGGGCAATGCGGCATTCAAGACCACGCCGTTGGCCTGTGCGTTGTCTTGCGTGGCCTGAACCGCAGCGGGGTCGATGTCCACGGCGTCAATGCTGCGCGCGCCGCACAGGCCCGCGCCGATGGCCAGAATGCCCGAGCCGCAACCGTAGTCCAGCACCCGATCCCAGGTGGCGCGTTCGGCCGCGCTTCGCGTCGCAATCCAGCGCAGGCACATGCGGGTGGTGGGGTGGGTGCCGGTGCCAAAGGCCATGCCCGGGTCCAGGCGTATCACCTGCTGCGCCTGTGGCGGGGGCTCGTGCCAAGTGGGCACCACCCAGAAGTGTTCGGTGATGGACACCGGCTCGAACTGTGCTTGGGTCAAACGCACCCAATCGGCTTCGGGCACGGGCTGAATGGCCAGCAGCTGCAGGCCCTCGGTCCAGTCTTGGGCCAGCAGCACGGTGGCCGCTTGGGTGGCGGCCTCTTCACTTTCGAAGGCCGCCTTCAGCGTCGATCGGTTCCACCCTTCGGCTGGCGCCGGCAGGCCGGGCTCACCAAACAAGGCCTCCTCGGCCTCGGTATCGGCATCGGCGTCTTCCACCGACACCGATACCGCATCGAGTTCATCGACCAAGGCATCGGACACATCTTCAACGAGATGCGCCGGTGCGCGCAGCACAAGTTCCGTCAGGGCCATGGTCGATCAGGCGCGCCGGTCAACGGCGATGGCCGTTGAGCCAGTGTTCCAGGTAGTGGATGCTGGTGCCGCCTTCGATGAACTTGGCGTCGGCCATCAGTTCCCGGTGCAGGGGCACGTTGGTCTGAATGCCATCCACCAAGGTTTCCGACAGGGCGGTGCGCATGCGCGCCAAGGCCTGGTCACGGGTGTCGCCGTGGCAGATCACCTTGCCGATCATCGAGTCGTAATTCGGCGGCACGAAGTAGTTGGTGTAGACGTGTGAGTCCACCCGAACCCCAGGGCCACCCGGTGGGTGCCACATGGTGATGCGGCCCGGCGACGGGGTGAACTTGTAGGGGTCTTCCGCGTTGATGCGGCACTCGATGGCGTGGCCACGCATCTCGATGTTGCGCTGCGAAAAAGGCAGCTTCTCGCCGGCAGCCACACGGATCTGCATCTGCACGATGTCGATGCCGGTGACCAGTTCGGTCACCGGATGCTCCACCTGCACCCGGGTGTTCATTTCAATGAAGTAGAACTCGCCGTTCTCGTACAGAAACTCAAAGGTGCCTGCACCGCGGTAGCCGATCTTCTTGCAGGCGGCCGCGCAGCGGTCTCCGATCTTTTCAATCACGCGGCGAGAGATGCCCGGCGCCGGCGCTTCCTCAATGATCTTTTGGTGGCGCCGCTGCATGGAGCAGTCCCGCTCGCCTAGCCACACCGCGTTGCGGTGCTCGTCGGCCAGCACCTGGATTTCGATGTGCCGGGGGTTCTCCAGGAACTTCTCCATGTACACGGCCGGGTTGCCAAAGGCTGCCCCGGCTTCGCTGCGGGTGGTCTGCACCGCGTGCAACAGGGCGGCCTCGGTGTGCACCACGCGCATGCCACGTCCACCGCCGCCGCCCGCGGCCTTGATGATCACCGGGTAACCAACAGAGCGCGCAATTCGCACGATCTCCTTGGGGTCCTCAGGCAGCGCGTCGGGCGAGCCGGGTACACAGGGCACGCCGCTCTTGATCATGGCCTGCTTGGCCGAGACCTTGTCACCCATGATGCGGATGCTCTCGGGCGTGGGGCCGATGAACACAAACCCGCTCTTTTCCACCCGCTCAGCGAAGTCGGCGTTTTCCGACAGGAAGCCGTAGCCGGGGTGGATGGCCTCGGCGTCGGTCACCTCCGCGGTGGAGATGATGGCCGGCATGTTGAGGTAGCTCTGGCTGGACGGTGCGGGGCCGATGCACACGGCCTCGTCGGCCAGCTTCACATACTTGGCCTCTCGGTCGGCCTCGGAATAGACGACCACCGAGCGGATGCCCATCTCCTTGCAGGCGCGCTGGATGCGAAGGGCAATTTCCCCTCGGTTGGCAATG
>RGEP01000287.1 GCA_009918225.1 Betaproteobacteria bacterium
GGTGCGATCCCGCATCTTCCGTGCGCGCGAGGCCATTGCGCAACGCCTGCGCCCGGTGCTCGACCGGCGGGGTGGGGCGCGTTGGTGAAGATTGGAGGTCCTGCTTGAACCCCACCGATGACGAGGCCCGCCGGGCGCGGCTTTCGGCCTTGATGGACGGCCAGGCCGATGAGGCCGAGCTGCAGCGCTGGCTCCAGGCCGATGCGCCGCAAGCCGCTGTGCGCGAGGATTGGCACACCTACCACCTGATTGGCGACGTGCTGCGCTCACCCGACCTGGCCCACGCGGCTGCCCACGACCACCGCCTGCTGCAGGCGGTGCGCGAGGGCATTCAACAAGAAGCGGTGGTCTTGGCCCCTGGGGCGCTGGAGGCAGCTTCGCCGGCACGCACCCCCCGGCCGCGCTGGCGCCTGTGGGGCGGCGCGGCCGCCGCCTTGGCGGGTGTGGCGGTGGTCTTGTCGGCCTACCTGGTCACGCGGGTCGAGCCGGTCACCTGGGGGTCGGTGGTGGCGTCGGTGGTCGAGCCCATCGAAGACATTCGCCGGGCCTCGGTTGGTGGCGCCTCGTGGTCCGCTGGTTCGGGCCTGTGGCCGGCTGCAGCCCCGGAGCAAGCCGCCCGGGGCGAGGCCTTGTCGGCGTCTGCTCTGGTGCCGGTCTCGAGCTTTCGAGAAATCCTGCGCCTGCCGCGCGGCTCGGCGGGCCAAGCGCAACAGTCGGTGCAGGTCTTGTATTCCAACGGGTCCGCCACCATCTCGGTGGTGGTGGAGCCTTTCAAGGCCGGTGAGCATGTGCCGCGCACCGAGAGCTCGGAAAGGCTTAACACCCTGACCGTGCAGCGCCAAGGCAACTGGCTTACCCTGACGGGCGACGTGCCCCTGGGCACTTTGCAGCAGATGGCCTTGTCACTGCCCATGCAACCCTGACCCTGACCTTCAGAGTACCGCCCATGTTCGCTCAACGCAGCAGCCCGAAATCGGTTTCCCATGGTGACCTTCGTGTGACGCCTTCCTGGCCTGCAGCCTTCAAATCGCTTCCCGCTTGGCGCCGCATGAAGGGTGCTCTCAGCGCGCTGGGCTTGAGCGTCAGCCTGGTCCCCCTGGCCGCTTCCACCGCAGCCATTTCGTTCTTTGGTGGCGCTGTGCCGGCCCAGGCGCAGGCCTTGAGCAGCTTGCCCGATTTCACCGAACTGGTGGAGCGGGTGGGCCCGAGTGTCGTCAACATCCGCACCACCGAGCGGCCCAACCGCGGCAACCGCGCCGAGATGGACCCGCAGATGGAAGAGTTCTTCCGTCGCTTTGGTATCCCCATGCCCGGCACGCCCAACCCGGGGCGGCGCAACACGCCGCGTGGGGGCGAAGACGAGCAGCCGCAGCAGCGTGGCGTGGGCTCGGGCTTTGTGCTCACCGCCGATGGCTTCATCATGACCAATGCCCATGTGGTCGACGGCGCCGACGAGGTGCTGGTGACCCTGCCGGACAAGCGCGAATTCAAGGCCCGCATCGTGGGGGCTGACGCGCGCACCGACGTGGCGGTGGTCAAGATCGAAGCCACGGGTTTGCCGGCGGTCAAGGTGGGCGACACCAACCGCCTGAAGGTGGGCGAGTGGGTGATGGCCATTGGCTCGCCCTTTGGCTTGGAAAACAGCGTCACCGCCGGCATCGTCAGCGCCAAGCAGCGCGACACCGGCGACTTCCTGCCCTTCATTCAAACCGATGTGGCCATCAACCCGGGCAACTCGGGCGGCCCGCTCATCAACCTGCGCGGCGAGGTGGTGGGCATCAACTCGCAGATCTACAGCCGCTCGGGTGGCTTCATGGGCATTTCCTTTGCCATCCCGATTGACGAAGCCATGCGCGTGGCCGATCAGCTGCGCGCCAACGGCCGCGTGATCCGCGGCCGCATCGGCGTGAGCATCGGCCAGGTGAGCAAGGAAGTGGCCGAGTCCCTGGGATTGGGCAAGCCCAGCGGTGCGCTGGTGCAAGGGGTGGAGTCGGGCAGCCCGGCCGACAAGGCTGGCGTGGAGCCGGGCGACATCATCTTGAAGGTCGACGGCAAGGTGGTGGAGAAGTCCGGCGACCTGCCGCGCCTGATTGGCGCAACCAAGCCGGGTGCGCGCGCCACGCTGCAGGTGCTGCGCCGCGGCGCCACGCGTGACATCGCCGTGACCGTGGGCGAGCTTGAGCCTGAGCGCCCGCGCCGCGCCGCAGCCGGCACCGAGCCGCGCGACAGCAACGCATCCAAGCTGCCCTTTGGCCTGACGGTGAGCGACACCACCGAGGCCCTGCGCAAGGAACTGCGCATCCGCGGCGGCGTGCGGGTCGAGGCCGTAGACGGCCCGGCTGCGCGGGCCGGCCTGCGCGAAGGCGATGTGATCGTGGCCTTTGACAACCAAGAAGTCAGCGATGCCAAGCAGTTCGCGGCCCTGGTGAAGAAGGCCGAAGGCACGCGGGCGGTGCCCTTGGTGGTCAACCGGGGCGGCTCCACCAACCTGCTGGTGCTGCGGCCGCGATAAGGGTGGGCGGGTGGCGGCCGCCGGCGCTGGCCACCCCACCCACCTTCACTGCCCTAATCCTGATTCTT
>RGEP01000288.1 GCA_009918225.1 Betaproteobacteria bacterium
ACATGGACCTGCTGGAGGCCCATGCCTTCGGCCGCTACCGCGATCTCTTGGGTGCGGTCACCTTGTCGCCTGCCATGGGCGTGTACCTGAACATGCGCGGCAACCGAAAGGCCGATCCGGTCACGGGCCGCCTGCCCGACGAGAACTATGCGCGCGAGGTGTTGCAGCTGTTTTCCATCGGTTTGCTGGAACTGCGCCCGGATGGCCGGCCGCGCACCGACTGGCGTGGCCGCCCGATCGAAACCTACGACCAGGCCACGGTGGCCGGCCTGGCGCGCGTGTTCACCGGCTGGAACCTGGACCGGTTTGATCGCAACCGTCAGGACTGGGCCAGCCGCCCTATGGTCTTCAACCGTGCCCAGCACGAGCCTGGTGAGAAACGCTTTTTGGGCCACACGATTGCAGCCGGCACACCAGGCCCTCAGGCCTTGGAGCAGGCGCTGGATGTGATCGCGGCCCACCGCAATGTGGGGCCCTTCATCGGCCGGCAGCTGATACAGCGCCTGGTCACGAGCAACCCCAGCCCTGCCTATGTGCGCCGTGTGGCGCAAGCGTTCGCCGACAACGGCCAAGGCGTGCGGGGCGACCTGGGCGCGGTGGTACGGGCGGTGCTCTTGGATGAGGAGGCCCGACGCGACCCCTCACCGCAGGAGCGGGAGGCCGGGCGGCTGCGCGAGCCCGTTGAGCGCTTTGTGCAGTGGGCGCGCACCTTTGGGGCCACTTCGAACAACGGCAAGTGGGCCATTGGCATCACCAGCGATGCCGCCACGCGCTTGGGCCAAAGCCCGCTGCGCGCACCCTCGGTGTTCAATTTCTTTCGCCCCGGCTACCTTCCACCCAACTCGGCACTGGCCGCGCGGGGCCTGCAGGCCCCGGAGTTCCAACTGGTGCACGAATCTTCGGTGGTGGCCTGGGTGAACTTCGCCCAACAGTTCGTGGCCGCTGGCGTGGCCGATGTGAAGGCCGATTACGCCCGCGAGTTGCCCCTGGCCACCGATGCGCAGGCGCTGGTGGCGCAGGTCGACCTGCTCTTGGCGGCGGGGGCGCTGTCCACCACGGCGCGCCAGCTGATCACGCAGGCGGTGCAGTCGATGCCGGCACAGACCCCGGCGCAGCAGCGCCTTCGCGTGCAGGCCGCGGTGCACCTGGTGCTGTGCTCGCCGGACTACCTCGTGGCGGTGTAGTTCACAGCTGGAAGATCTTGCCCGGGTTCAGAATGTCTTGCGGGTCCAGCGCACGCTTGAGGGCACGCATCAACGCCAGCGCACCTTCGCCCGCCTCGTCTTGCAAAAAGCCTTGCTTGTGCAGGCCAATGCCGTGTTCACCCGTGCAGGTGCCCTCCAAGCGCAGCGCGCGTGCCACCAACTGGGCGTTCAGGCGCTCGGCCGTCTCCCGCTCCTGGGGCAGGCCCGGGTCGATCAGGTAACCCACATGGAAGTTGCCATCGCCCACATGCCCCACCAGGAAGTACGGCAGGCCCGAGGCGTCGGCCTCGGCCACGGTGTCGTTGATGCACTCGGCCAGGCGTGAGATCGGCACGCAGGTGTCGGTGGTCACGCAGCGGCAGCCGGGCTTCATCTGCAAGGCGGCGAAGTAGGCGTGGTGGCGCGCCGTCCACAGCCGCGTGCGCTCTTCGGGGGTGCTGGCCCACTCGAAGGCCTGGCCCCCGAAACTGTTGGCGATCTCCTGCACCGTTTGCGCCTGCTCGGCCGTGCTGGAGGGGCTGCCATGGAACTCCATCAGCAGCATCGGTGACTCCTGCAGCTTGAGCTTGTCGTGCGCGTTGACCGCGCGCACCGCGTTCGCATCCAACAACTCCACCCGCGCAATGGGCACCCCCAGCTGAATGGTTTGGATGGTGGTCTGCACGGCCGCATCCACGCTCGGAAAGGAACACACCGCCGCGGTGATGGACTCGGGCACGGGGTACAGCTTGAGCGTGACTTCGGTCATCACGCCCAGCGTGCCTTCGCTGCCCACAAAGAGCCGGGTGAGGTCGTAGCCCGCGCTGCTCTTGCGTGCACGCGTGCCGGTCTGCACCACCGCGCCATCGGCGGTGACCACGGTCAGCCCCAACACGTTTTCGCGCATCGTGCCGTAGCGAACCGCATTCGTGCCGCTGGCCCGCGTGGCGGCCATGCCGCCCAGGGTGGCATCGGCCCCGGGGTCGATGGGAAAGAACAGGCCCGTGTCCTTGATCTCGCGGTTGAGCTGCATCCGGGTCACGCCGGCTTGCACCGTCACCGTCTGGTCCTGTGCATCCACGCGCAGCACCTGGTTCATGCGCGACAGGTCGATGGACACGCCGCCCTGCACCGCCAAGAGGTGGCCTTCCAGCGATGAACCGGCGCCGTAGGGAATGACCGGCACGCCATGCAGTGCGGCCAGCCGCACCACCTGCGCCACCTCTTCGGTGCTTTGGCAGTACACCACGGCGTCGGGCGGTGGCACATCAAAGGGCGACTCGTCGCGCCCATGCTGCTCCCGTACCGCACGCGCCGTGGAGCAGCGCTCACCAAAGGCCGCCTTCAGGGCGTCGATCATGGCCGGCGGCACGGGCCGGGGCTTCAGGAT
>RGEP01000289.1 GCA_009918225.1 Betaproteobacteria bacterium
AGGTTGTCGCCGACCTTGGCGGTTCGGAATTCGCGCGGCTGCTTGTCGCCCACGATCCAGGCCGAGGCGAAATAGTGCTGCACCATCGCCACCCAGCCGTTGTCAGCCGACTTCTCATGCTCGGCCTTGTTTTTCTCAATGTCCTTGAAGTCCAGCTTCTGGAACTTTTTGGCGTCGGTGTAGAGGGCCGGGCCGGTGAAGGTGAAGTAGAAGGAAGACTCGCCCGGGGGCGGGTTGCCGTCGCGCACAAGTTGCAGGTAAAGCTGCGGCTCTACCGCGCCCGTGCTGCCGTTGATCACCTCATGCTGCACGCCGATGGTGTAGTCGCCCCGCTTGAGGGTGTAGGTCTTGATGAGCTTGACGCCCCCGGCGGCATCGGGCGACTCAAAGCGCACCTGAAGGCTGTCTTGCCCGTCTTTCAGTTCGGTCTGGGTGCTGCTGAGCTGCAGGGTGCTCAAGTGGTTGGGCAGGGCCACACCGGCCTGGTTGGTGATCAGCCCGGTTTGCGCCAGGTACACCCGCTGAGCCGATTGGTCGAACAAGACCACCTGTCGGTCGGCCACCTCTGGGTCGCGGTGGCGCAAGAGTTCCAGCTTCTGCAGTTCACCGCCGCGAGTGCTGAAGGTGGCCTTGACCAGGTCGGTGGTGACGGTCACGGTTTGGGCCGTTGCCGCCGGCCCACCGGCGGGCACGGGCGCGGCGC
This sequence comes from Betaproteobacteria bacterium, assembly GCA_009918225.1. Classification (GTDB taxonomy): domain Bacteria; phylum Pseudomonadota; class Gammaproteobacteria; order Burkholderiales; family Burkholderiaceae_C; genus RFTU01. Next base: position 704 of record RGEP01000289.1, read on the forward strand.
CCTGGGCCGATGAGGCCGGCGCGGGCACCCCGGCCGTGGGGGCTGGCACCGCAGCCGGCGCAGGGCCCGCCGCCGGCGCGGCTGCCTTGGGTGCGGCCGGCGAGAACATCGACGGCTGCCCGTTGTGCTTTTGCCAGGCGTCCCACAGCAACACCAAAGACATTGTGAAGATCACCCACAACAGGGTGCGGCGCATATCGCTCATGGAGGAGATCCGTTGACGGTGGAAGAGGGTGCGGCAGGCACCGGGTCATGGCCCCCGTTGCACCAAGGATGGCAGCGCAACACGCGCCAGCCCGCCAAGGCGGTGCCGCGCCAGGCGCCATGGTGTTCCAGGGCCTGCAGGGCATAGGCCGAGCAGGTGGGTGTGAAGCGGCATTGTGTGCCAAGCCAAGGGCTCAGCAGCAGGCGATAGCCCTTGATGGGCCAGGACAAAAGGCGGGCCATCGGGCTCATGGGCGCACACCCGCCTGGGTATGGCGCCGCAGGGCGTGGTCCAGCAGCCGCGCGAGCTCGTCGCGCACCGCGGCTTTCAGCGGCGCCGATGCGGCGCTGGGGTACTGGGCGCGGTCAAACCCTTGGCGCAGGCGCAGCACCCAGATTCCGGGGGGCAGACCGGCATCACCCCCCTGTTGCTCGATCAAGGCCTGGCGCATCTGCCGGCGGATCAGGTTGCGGGTGACCGCCCGACGGGCGTGGCGCTTGGGCACGACATAGCCGGCCCAGGCGGCTTGGGCCAGCTTGTCCAAGCACTTGTCCACCGGGTTTTCAAACGAGTTATCCACAGGCTGGGCTTGCGCAGACGGGGGCGTTGAGGATAACCCTTGGCTGCGGGGCGCTCCCTTGGGGCGTGCCGGGGAGCCCAAGAGGTGGTGCAGGGCAAAGTGGGGGGTTTTAGCCAGCCAAGGCTGCGCCATCGCGCGCTGAAAGTCCTCGGGGCTGTTCAGGGTGCGCAATCCGGGGCGAAGGCCCAGAAGAAAAGGGGCGCTGGCCGGGTTCACCGGGCGCCCCTCAGGGTGGATCCCCGCGCTGGTGGCAGGATCGGGCAGCAACGTTGGTCTGCGACGGACGGCTCAGAAGGCCGTTCCGCCTCAGGCAGCCAGGCGCTTGCGGCCCTTGGCGCGGCGCGCACGGATCACAGCGCGGCCGCCGCGGGTCTTCATGCGAACCAGAAAGCCGTGCGTGCGGGCGCGGCGCGTCTTGGAGGGTTGGTAGGTGCGCTTCATGGTAGAGGCCTGAAATCGGGAAAACCCGCTATTAGAACACCGCCTGCCCAGCCGGTCAAACCCGCCAGCCGATGGCCCGGCAGGCAGCGCTCCAACCGCGCTTGAGCGCCCCCCCAAAAACCACGCAGCGATGCCCCGCTTGAGGGCGCTTGTCAAGGGGCGCGGAGCGCCAAAAATCTGTGGATAACCCTGCTTGTCCGGCATGACAAATGTCTAGAATGCCGTTGCTCGACCTTCTGTTATCCACAATGACCCCAGAATTTTGGACCCGCTGTTGCGAGCGCCTGCTCGCGGAATTGCCCGAGCAGCAATTCAACACCTGGATCCGCCCCTTGAGCCCCCCAGCGCTGAGCGCCTTGAGCCCTGAAGCCGGCGCGGGCTCTGCACAAGCCCAATGGGCTGCGCGCTTGGAAATGCCCAACCGCTTCAAGCTCGATTGGGTGCGCTCACAGTATGGGGCGCTCTTGCAGTCCATCATGAACGAGGTGGCCCAGACAACGGTGCGCCTGGACTTGGCGCTGGCCCCGCAGCGGGCACCTGCCCACGCAACGGCCTTGGCGTCACCCGGCAACCCAGGCCTGAATGGCGCTTCCAGGCCCAGCGGCGCCGCCCAGGCAGGCG
>RGEP01000290.1 GCA_009918225.1 Betaproteobacteria bacterium
CGCGCCTGGAGCGAGCGCAAGGGCGACCCCTCGCTCATGTTCATCGACACCACCATGACGCCGACGGTGGACGAGCTGCTGCACGGCATGATCGTTCAGTCGGGCAACGACGCCTCCGTGGCCTTGGCCGAAGCAGTGGGCGGATCGCTCGAAGGCTTTGTGGCGATGATGAACCGCCAAGCCCAGGCCTTTGGCCTGAAGAACACCAGCTTCAAGAACGTCACCGGCATGACCGAAGCCGGCCACCGCAGCAGTGCGCGTGATGTGGCGGTGATCGCCTCGAGGGTCATTCGAGACTTCCCGGAGTTCTACCGTTATTACTCGGTGCGCGAGTACACCTACAACAAGATCCGCCAGGACAACCGCAACCTGCTGCTGCGGCGCGACCCCACCGTTGACGGCATGAAAACCGGCTACACCGACGCGGCCGGCTATTGCCTGGTGGCCTCTGCACAGCGCGACTTTCCGGGCGGCAAGCGCCGCTTGTTGTCTGTGGTGATGGGCACGGCTTCGCGCGAGGCCCGAGCCGTGGAAAGCCAAAAGCTGCTCAACTGGGGCTACACCACCTGGGACGCGGTGCGCTTGTTCGAAGCCGACAAGCCTCTGGTCACCACCACCGTGTGGAAGGGTGTGGCCAAGGAGGCTCGCCTGGGGGCGGTGGGCGGCGTGGTGGTGAATGTGCCGCGAGGCGAGGCTGACAAGCTGCGCACCGAACTGCAACGCACCGAACCCCTGGTGGCCCCCTTGACGCAGGGCCAGCGCGTGGGCACCGTGAAGGTCAGCACCACAGGCGGCGCTGCCGTGGCCGAAGTGCCCCTGGTGGTCATGGAGGCCGTGCCCGAGGCCGGCTTCATTGGCCGCACCTGGGACGCGCTTCGTTTGTGGATTCAGTAAAGCGAGTGTGGACCTGATGGACCAAGTGCCCAAGCCCAGCCCACCGGCGCCCGATGGCGACAGCCTGATCGAGTACCCCTGCGCCTTTCCCATCAAGGTGATGGGCGCGCAGGTGGACGGCTTTGAGGCCGCCATCGTGGCGGTCGCCCGGCACTTCGACCCGGTTTTCGACGCGTCAACGGTGGAGCGGCGGCCCAGCAGCAGCGGCAAGTACCTGGGCCTGACCATCACCGTCACCGCCACCAGCCGCGAACAACTCGACGAGCTCTACCGCACCTTGTCGACACACCCCCTGGTCAAGGTGGTGTTGTGAAGCGCGCCGGCGCATGAAGATTCGCTTTCTCGGCCGCCGACCCTGCGCGCCGGTGCTGGCCCAGATGCAGGCCTTCACCGAGGCGCGCGGCGCCCAAAGCGAAGACGAGCTGTGGCTGCTTGAACACGACCCTGTCTACACCCAGGGCTTGGCCGGCCGCGGCCATCATGTTCTGGCCCCTGGCGACATACCGGTGTTGGCCACCAACCGCGGTGGGCAGGTGACCTACCATGGCCCGGGACAGGTGGTGGCCTATCCCCTGATCGATTTGCGCCGCCGCGGCTTTTTCGTGAAGGAGTACGTCTACCGCTTGGAGTCCAGCATCGTGTCGGTGCTGGCCGAACTGGGCGTCACCGGCCATCGGGTGGCCGGCGCCCCCGGCATCTACGTGCGCCTAGACGACCCGGCCTCGCATGCCGCACTCACCGGCCCGCAGCCCGAACAGGACCCCTTCAGGGGCTTGGGCAAGATCGCGGCCTTGGGCATCAAGGTCACCCGGCACTGTGCCTACCACGGCGCGGCCTTGAACGTGGCCATGGACCTGGAGCCTTACACGCGCATCGACCCCTGCGGCTATGCGGGCTTGCGCACGGTGGACCTGGCCTTTTGCGGCGTCCCGGCCAGTTGGCAGGATGTGGCCCAGCGCTGGGCCGAGCGCCTGCAGTCCGCTTGGCCACAGGCGCTGATGCCTACGACGCGACGGCCAAACAAAAGTCCCAGGCCAAGACGGCCCGCATCCCGATCAAGGTGGTGCCGGCCGAGGTGCTGCGCAAGCCGGAGTGGATTCGCGTCAAGGCCGGCAGCCCCAGCACCCGCTTCTACGAAATCAAGCAAATCCTGCGCGAACACAAGTTGCACACGGTGTGCGAAGAAGCCTCATGCCCCAATATCGGTGAGTGCTTTGGCAAGGGCACGGCCACCTTCATGATCATGGGCGACAAGTGCACGCGCCGCTGCCCCTTCTGTGACGTGGGACACGGCCGGCCCGACCCCCTGGACGCTGATGAACCCCTGAACCTGGCCAAGACCATCGCAGCCCTCAAGCTGAGCTACGTGGTCATCACCAGCGTGGACCGCGACGACCTGCGCGATGGCGGGGCCGGGCACTTTGTGGACTGCATCCGGCGCACGCGCGAGCTCTCGCCGGCCACCCGCATCGAAATCCTGGTGCCCGATTTCCGCGGCCGAGATGACCGCGCCCTGGGGATTCTCAAGGAAGCCCCACCCGATGTGATGAACCACAACCTGGAAACGGTACCGCGCCTGTACAAGGAAGCGCGTCCGGGCAGCGACTATGCCTTCAGCTTGAACCTGCTCAAGAAGTTCAAGGCGCTGCACCCCGA
>RGEP01000030.1 GCA_009918225.1 Betaproteobacteria bacterium
TGCCGCGCCCAACATGCCGGTCGATCCGGTGATGTGCCAGCCCCGGTCGTAGTGTTCGGGGTAGACCACATTGCCCATGCGGCAGGCCACATCAATGCCCAGCACCAGGGCATCGATCAGCTCGCGCCCGCTGCAGTTCAGGTGCTCAGCCATGGCCAAAGCAGCCGAGGCCACTGGCCCGGCCGGGTGGATGATGGTCTTGAGGTGGGTGTCGTCGAAGTCAAAGGTGTGCGAGCTGATGCCATTGAGCAGGGCTGCGCTGGCCATGTCCACTCGCTCGCGCCGGCCCAAGACGGTGGCCTGCGGTGCGGGCTGCAGCATCTGCACACCGGCCAGCGCGGCCTCAATGGCCTCATGCTGCGAAGCGCCCACGGCACAGCCCAGCCAATTCAGCAGGGTGCGGTGTGCTTCGTGCTCCACCGCATCGCTCCAGCCGCGCGACGGATGCTCGGCCACGAATCGGGCCAGGGTTTGGGTGATGGGCGGGGCGTTGTGGTCGGCGGCGACCTGGGTGTTGCGGGCCATGGTGTTGAGGTGATGGGGGTTGGATGGTCTTGAACGGATTCAGGGGCTGGTGCATCAGATGCGCCCGAAGCGCACCGACGCAGGCGTCAATCGTCCAGGGTGATGCGCCGTTCGCGGGCCAGGATGGTCCAACGCTCGACTTCAGCGCGGATGTACTGGCCAAAGGCCGCCGGCGTCATGGGCAGGGGGTCGATGGCTTCGGCCGTGAGCTTGTCCTTGAGGTCGCTTGCGCGCAGCACCTGGCCCAGGGTGTCGTTGTAGTGCCGCACCAGGGCGGGCGACATCCCGGGGGGCCCCACCACGCCGTACCACTGCACCGCATCGAAGCCCTTGAAGCCCGACTCGATCAGCGTGGGCACATCCGGCAAGCTGGGGTGGCGCTGCAAGCCGGTGACGGCCAAGGGCCGAACCCGGCCCGATCGGATGTGGGGCAAAGCCGCGGCCAAGCCGGGGAACATGGCTTGGGTTTGCCCACCCAGCAGGTCGTTGAAGGCTGGCGCAATGCCGCGATAAGGCACGTGCAGGATGAAGGTCTGCGACTGTTGCTTGAACAGTTCCATCACCATTTGGGTCAGCGAACCATTGCCCGAGGACCCGTAGCTGAGTTTGGCGGGGTTGCGCTTGAGATGGTCGACGAAGCCCTTGAGCTCGGTGATGCCCAAGGAGGCATTGACCACCAGCACATTGGGTGTGGTGCCGATCATGCCCACGGGTGTGAAGTCCTTGATGGGGTCATAGGGCAGCTTGCGGGTGGCCGGTGCGGTGCCATGGGTGGCCACATAGCCCTGCATCAACGTGGCGCCATCCGGGGCAGCCTTGGCGGTGGTTTGTGAGGCGATCACGCCGCCACCACCGCCGATGTTTTCCACCACGATGGAGTGCCCCAAGGCACGCGCCCAGCGCTCGCACACGGTGCGGCCCACCAGGTCGCTGCCCCCACCGGCAGCCACCGGCACGATGTAGCGAATGGGCCGGTTGGGCATGGTGATGCCCCCGCTGGTTGCAGTGGGCTGCGCCCAGGCGCTGGGTGTCAGCAAGGCGGTGGCGGCCAGGGCGTGTCGGCGCTTGATCATGTGCTTGAACCCTTGAAACTCAATCGCGGGTCACGCCGGCGTCTTTCACCAGCTTGGCCCAAAAGGCATTGTCTTTGGCCAGAAAGGCCACGAAGTGCTCGGTGGAGGGGGACAGCGATACATCCGTGCCTTCGCGCGCCAACACCTGTTGCACCGAGGGCTGCTTCATCGCGGCCGTGGCCGCTTCGAACAGCTTGCGCGCCACCTCAGCCGGCGTGCCCGTGGGCACGAACAGCCCGTACCAGAAGTCGATGGTGAACTGGGGCAGGCCAGCCTCTTCCATGCCCGGCAACTCCGGCATCAGCGGCGAGCGCTGTGCGGTGGTCACCCCCAGGCCACGCAGACGGCCTGCCCGCACCAGTTCCAGCACCGAAGGCGGGGTGCCGAAGGTCACCTGCGTGTCGCCGGCGATGACCGATTGCACAGCAGGAGCGCCGCCGCGAAAGGGCACGTGAAACAGCTCCACACCGGCCACCTGAGAAAACAGAGCCGCGCCCAAATGAGGCGCTGAGCCTATGCCCGAGGTCGCGTAGTTGATGGTGCCGGGAGCTTTTCGGGCGGCGGCCACCAGATCTTTCAGGCTGCGCCAGCCGGTGCCGGGATGCGCCGCCACCACCAGCGGCGAGGCCGTGATCTTCAACAGGGGCTGCAAATCGCTGAAGCGATAGCCCAGTTTGGGGTTGAGCGCTGGGTTGACCGAAATGCTGCTGGGGCTGGCGATCAGCACCGTGTAGCCGTCAGCGGGCGACTTGGCGACGAGCTCGGCTGCGACGCTGGAGCCCGCCCCAGGCTTGTTCTCCACCACGATGCTTTGGCCGAGCTGTTTGGCCATGGCGTCGCTGAGTGCGCGCGCGACCGTATCGGCCGCACCGCCCGGTGCAAAGCCCACCACCAGCTTGACGGGCTTGGCCGGGTAGGGCTGGGCCTGGGCCTGGGCCAGTGAAAACGGCAGCGCACCGGCCGCTGCGAGCAGCGTGCCCAACAGAGCCGTTCGAAACGAGCGCTTCATTCGGTGTCCTCCGAGCCCATCAGGACCAATTTGCCAACATGCCGGTCCGCTTCCATGGCCACACGTGCGGCCTGCAGTTCACCGAACGGCCACACCTGATCAACCACGGGGCGCAAGCGCCCATCGGCCAGCAGCGGCCACCAGTCGGCCCGAAAGCCAGCGGCCGTCTGCGCCTTTTGCTGCGCGCTGCGCAGTTTGTTGGAAACGCCGAACAAGCGCAGCCGTTTGGCGTGCAAGGCCTGAAGGTCCAGCGGGGCACTGAGCAGCCCATCCACATAACCGACCATGGCCAGCCGGCCTTCGAAGCCTAAAGACTCCACGCAAGCCGCGAACACCCCCCCGCCCACGGTGTTGATGGCCAACTGCACGCCTTGGCCTTGCGTGGCCGCCTGCACCGCTTCCAGAAAGTCAGGCCCGCGCGTGCACACGCCCACATCCAGGCCTAAGCCCTTCAGGCGTTCCAGCTTGTTCGGGCTTCCCGAGGTGCCGATCACGCGCGCCCCCATGGCCTTGGCGGCCAAGAGCGCACTCACACCGACCCCTGATGCGATACCGGTGACCAACAACCAATCGCCGGCTTTCAGCCCACCTTGCTGCACCAACATGTCGTAGCCCACCATGAAGGTCAGGGGCACCGAGGCGGCGTGTGCCCAATCCAGCCCGGGCGGCACCGGCATGGCCTCGCGCACGTCCATCAGCGCATAGTCCGCGAAGGCACCCGGGCAGCGGCCAAATACGGCATCGCCGACGCGCCAGGCCTGCGCCTTGCCGGCTGGGCTGTCGCCGTCGCCGCAGGCCACCACCACACCCGAGGCCTCGCCACCGACTGGCTTGGCACCTCCGTGGGGGCTGTGCAGGCCATGGCCCGCGATGAACTCACCCCGGTTCAGCCCGGCGGCCTTCACCCGTATGAGCAGCTGGCCTGGGCCCGGCTGCGGGCGCGCCAGCCCTTCGTGCAGGCTCAGGTGCAGGCGACCATCCCGGTCTTCAATTCGATAAGCGCGCATCAACGCCCCTTGAACGCCGGCCGGCGCTTTTCCATGAAGGCGCGGCGGCCCTCGGCATAGTCTTCACTGGCAAAGCAGTCGCGAATCATCTGTTGGCAGCGCTCCAGGTCGGCTTGTGGCGAGGCTTTGAGCACCTCGCCGCTGATGAATTTGGCCGCGCGGATGGTCAAGGGCGCGTTGTCCGCCAAGGCCTGGGTGTATTCGGCCAACAGGGCCTCCAGACCTTCCACGGGGCACACCCGCGACACCAACCCGACGGCCTTGGCCTCGGCCGCATCGATGCGGCGTGCGGTGAAGAAGAGGTCTTTGGCCATGCCCGGGCCCAAGAGGTCCACCAGGTTCTTCATGGCCGAGTAGCGGTAGCCCAGGCCCAGCCGAGCCGCGGGCACCGAGAACACCGCGTCAGCTGCGGCAATGCGGATGTCACAAGCGATGGCCACGTTCACGCCGCCGCCGATGCACCAGCCGCGTATGCAGGCCAGGGTGGGCACGGGGCAGCGCTCAATGCCGGTCAGGGCCGCCTCGGCCATGGCTTCGTACCGCGCCACCGCTTCCTGGGCGGCGCGCTGGTCTTCGAACTGCGAAATATCGGCGCCTGAGACAAAGGCCTTTTCGCCTGCGCCGGAGAAGACGATCAGGCGCACCCGCTCATCGGCCGCGGCCTGGTTCAGCAGGGGCGGTATGGCCTCCCACATGTCCACGCTCAGGGCGTTGTGCCGCGCGGGGTTGTTGAATTGAATGTGCAGGGTGCTGCCATCCCACTGCACCTGAACCCGCTCGGTGCTGCTGCGGTAATCGGATGGGTCCATCAGAAGACTCCTTGTGCCTTCAGGCGCTGCAGTTCATCGGCACCCAGTCCCAGCTCGCCCAGAACTTCGCTGGTGTGCTCGCCTCGCCGGGGCGTGGCGCGCGCGATGGTGCTGGGGGTGCGCTCCAGCGTGACGGGTTGCCCCACCAGGCGCTGCTTGCCGCGATGGGCAGACTCCACCTCGTGCACCATGTTCAAGTGTTGCACCTGCGGTTCATCGAACACCGCTTGCATGTCGTTGATCAGGCCGCAGGCCACACCGCCGGCATTGAGCCGCTCGATCCAATACGCCCGGTCGTGTGCGGCCAGGCGTTCGTTGATCTCGGCGTTGAGCGCCTCTCGGTTCACGCTGCGCGCGGCCTTGTCGATGTAGCGCGCGTCGTGAACCCAATGCGGCGCGCCCAGAATCTCGCAGAAGCGCTCCCAAATCTTGGAGCCGAACACAGCGATGTTCATCCACCCATCACGCGCCCGGTACACACCGGTGGGAATGCTGGTGGGGTGGAAGTTCCCAGCCTGTTGGGCGACCTCAGCGTCCAGGGTCCAGCGCGCGGTTTGAAAGTCCATCATGTAGACCATGGACTCCAGCAGCGAGGTGTGCACGAACTGCCCCCGGCCGGAGTGTTCGCGCTCCAGCAGGGCCACCAAAATGCCTTGTGCGGCGAAGATGCCCGCGCACAGGTCGGCAATCGGAATGCCCACCCGCACCGGCCCTTGACCCGGCAGTCCGGTGACCGACATCAAGCCACCCATGCCTTGAGCAATCTGGTCAAAGCCCGGCCGTTGGGCCAGCGGGCCGGTTTGGCCAAAGCCCGAGATGCTGGCGTACACCAGTCGCGGGTTCTCGGCACTCAGGCTGTCGTAGTCGATGCCCAAACGGTGTTTCACATCGGGGCGGAAGTTCTCCACCACCACATCGGCCTTGGCAATCAGCCGCTTGAGCAGGGCGATGCCCTCGGCTTGCTTGAGGTCCAGCGTGATCGAGCGCTTGTTGCGGTGGGTGTACTGGTAATCCGACCCGTCTTGTCCGCCCAGGGTGTCGTCGCCGCGCATGTGCTCGGGCATTTGCACCTGGATGACATCGGCGCCCCAATCGGCCAGTTGGCGGCAGCAGGTGGGGCCGGCCCGCACCTGGGTCAGGTCGATCACACGAAAGCGCGACAGCGCGCTGGATGCAGGCAAGTGGGGCATGGTCGGTTCTTCCGGTGTGGGATCGATCGAGGGGCGCAGCTTGCCCCAAGGCGTGCGGCAGTGCCCGCACTCGGCTTTTCCACCGTCTACAAAGCGCCGCCTCCCAGCGCCTTGTACAGGCTGGCCTGGTTGATCAAGGCCAGCGCAGCCGCTTGCACCACAGCGGTCTGGGCGGCATAGAGCGAGCGTTGCGCGTCCAAGACCTCGGTATAGGCCGATGCCCCCAAACGCCAACGCGCTTGCGACAGGGCCACGCGTTGGGACTCGGCCTGCTGCTGCAGGCGCAGGGCCTGCAGCTGTTCAGCCAACAGCGACTGAGAGGCCAGCGCATCGCTGGTCTCCTTGAAGGCCACCTGCACCGCTTTCTCGTACTGCGCCAAGGCTGCTTGTTGCGCGGCCTGGGCTTGCTGCACACCGGCGCGCAATCGCCCGGCATCGAAGATCGGCGCCAGGAGTTGTGGCGCCACGCCCCAAACCCAGGTGCCTCCGGCAAACAAGGCCGACAGCTCCTTGCTGGCCTGGCCATATGACGCGGTGAGCGAGATGCGCGGGAAGTAGGCCCGGCGGGCTGCCTCCACATTCGCCTGCGCAGCCCGCAACTGGGCTTCGGCTGCGCCGATGTCGGGCCGCTGCACCAGCACCTCCGAAGGCAGGCCCGCCTGCAGCACCGCCAAGCCGTTCAAGGCGCGAGCGTCCCCGCTGCCGGGTGCACGCGCAGGTTCTTGAAGAAGGCCCTGCAGGCCTTGGCCTGAACCCATCGGCAGGTCAGCGGGCAAGGGACGCCCGATGAGCAGCAAGAGGGTGCTTTCGTCCAGGGCTTTTTGGCGCTGCACCTGGGCCAAGGCGGCCCGCGCCGACTGCAGCAGGGCATCGGCCTGGGCCAGGTCCAGGGTGGACGCTGCGCCCGCCTTGAGGCGGCCGATCACCAGCTGGCGGCTTTCTTCGCGGCTGCGCACCGTGTCTTGGGTGATGCTCAGCAGGGCCTCATCGGCTTGGAGGTTCACATAGGCTGCCGCCACCGCTGCAATCAGGCTGGCCCGCGCCGCCGATTGCAGAAATTCGCTGGCACGCAACTGTGCCTGGGCCGCGGCAGCCTGCTGGCGCACCCGGCCCAGCAGGTGTGTTGGTGGCGACCCGGTTGCCGCTCACGCCGGCATTGACCGTGGGCCAGAGATCAGCCTCGCGGATCGTGGCCTGTGCCCGGGCCTGTTCGACGTTGAGCGCGGCCACCCGAAGGTCTCGGTTGTGCTCCAGTGCCAAGTGGATCAGCGCCTGCAAGCGCGGATCGGTGAAGAACTGGTTCCAGGACAGTGTGGCGCCGGCCGCTGTGGGCGCACTGCCCGTGGCCGCGGGTGCGGGTGCGGGTCCGGTCGGTCCTGCACCCGCAAAGCGTTGGGGAATCAAGGCGGGGTCGTTCAGGGCTGTGGCCACCGGGGGAGCGGTGGAGCAAGCCGAGAGACCGAAGGCGCAGGCCATGGTGGCCAAGGCCCTTGCAGCCCGTGCGTTCCAGGCGGGCGCTGAAGCCCGGCACCCTTGGCGGCGCTGCTGTTGCAAACGACGCCCGCCCAAAAGCGGCCTGGTGGCTTGGCCCGTGTTCATGACCAGTCCTCCACACGGGGCTTGTCGGGGTCTTCGTGGGCATACAACTGCCGCTGCCGCTCGCTGCCCTTGAAGAGGCGGCGCACCACCACAAAAAACACCGGCACCATGAAGATGGCCAGGACGGTGGCCGAAATCATCCCGCCCATCACGCCCGTGCCGATGGAGCGCTGCCCCGCAGAGCCGGCACCGCTGGCCAGCACCAGGGGCATCACGCCCAGGATAAACGCCAAGGAGGTCATGATGATGGGGCGCAGCCGAAGGTGAGCGGCCTCCAAGACCGAGGCCACCAGATCCTTGCCCTGCGCATGCAGGTCTTTGGCGAACTCGATGATCAGCACCGCATTCTTGGCCGACAGGCCGATGATGGTGATCATGCCGGTGCATCGGCCTGCACCACCACGCGTTGCACCCGCCCGGCGTTGAGGAAGTCGTTGATGTAGGCCGATCCCAGTGCAGTGCCCAAAGCGTTGTTGATGGCGGCAAAGCCCACGCCCAAGGCTGCGGCGCGGTCGCGGTCGATCTGCAACTCCACCTGAGCCGCGTCTTCCAATCCGTCGGGGCGCACCGCGTTGAGCAGGGGGCTCTTCTGCGCTTCTCCGAGCAGTTGGTTGCGGGCCTGCAACAAGACCTCGCGGCCCACGCCCGCACGGTCTTGCAAGCGGAAGGCAAAGCCGTTGGCCCGCCCCAGTTCACGAATGGGAGGCGGGCTCACCACAAAGATGAAGGCATCACGAACACCGGCCAGCATGCCCTGCGCCCGCTTGACCAGGGCCTGAGCCGATTGCTCGGGGTCGGGCCGTTCGTCCCAGTCCTTGAGCGCCACGAAGTTCAGCGCGGAGTTCTGGCCCGAGCCCGAAAAGTTGAAGCCCAGCACACTGGTCATGGCCTTGACTTCGGGCTGCTTGAGCATCACCCCTTCGATTTGCTTCATCACCGCCAGGGTGCGTTCTTGCGTGGCCCCTGGCGGAAGCAGCACATTGACCAGGATGTTGCCCTGGTCCTCATTGGGCACGAAGGCGGTGGGAAGCCGGGTGTACATCACCACTGCAGCACCAATCACCGCCGCATAAATCACCATGTACCGCCAGCAGCTGCGCAGCATCCGGGCCACCACGCTTTCGTAGCCCCTGGCCGCGCGGGAATAGCCCCGGTTGAACCAGCCGAAGAAGCCACCCTTCTCGTGGTGATGGCCGGCCTGCACCGGCTTGAGCAGGGTGGCACACAGGGCCGGTGAAAAGCTCAGCGCCAAAAACGCCGACAACAGAATGGCGGTGACCATCACGGCGGCGAACTGGCGGTAGATGTTGCCGATGGCCCCGCTGAAGAAGGCCAGCGGAATGAACACCGACACCAGCACCACCGTCACGCCCACGATGGCCCCGCTGATTTGCGACATCGCCTTGCGGGTTGCCGCGCGTGGGCTCAAGCCTTCTTCGCTCATGATGCGTTCGACGTTTTCCACCACCACGATGGCGTCATCCACCACGATGCCGATCACCAACACCATGCCGAACATCGTGAGCACGTTGATGGAAAAACCCATGGCCAGCAGCGCGGCAAAGGTGCCCAGCAGGCACACCGGCACCACGAGGGTGGGAATGATGGTGTAGCGGATGTTCTGCAGGAACAGGAACATCACGATGAACACCAGCACCACCGCTTCCACCAGGGTCTTGGCCACTTGGTTGATGGAAATGCGGATGAACTGCGAGCCATCGAAGGGGATGGTGGCCTTCACACCCGGCGGAAAGAACCGCTCGATCTGGGTGAGCTTGTCGCGGATGGCGTCAGCGGTTTCCAGGGCATTGGCGCCCGATGCCAATTGCACGGAAATGCCCGCGGAGGGCTCGCCATTGAGACGGGTTCGAAGGGAATAGCTCTGCGCACCGAGCTCGATGCGGGCGACGTCCTTGAGCCGCACGGCCGAGCCATCGGGGTTGGCGCGCAGCACGATGTTTCCAAACTGGCCGACGGAGCTCAGCTGGCCCTGAACCGTGACCGTGGCGCTGACCAATTGGCTGGGCAGGGCGGGTTGTTCGCCCAGAGAGCCGGAGGTGACTTGAATGTTCTGCTGCGCGATCGCCGCGTTGACGTCTTGCATCGCCAAGCGAAAGCCCTGCAGCTTGACCGGATCGACCCAGATGCGCATCGCGCGTTCGGTGCCGAAGAGGTTGGCCTGGCCCACACCCTGCACGCGCTGGATTTCCGGCAGCACGGTGCGCGCGGCGTAGTCGCCCAGGGCCACGGGGTCAAAGGCCGGGTTCTCCGAGGCCAGGATCACGAAGAGCAGGAAATTGGGATTGGCCTTGTCCACCCGTATGCCCTGCTGCGTGACGGCGGCGGGCAGGCGCGGTGATGCCCGTGCCAGGCGGTTCTGCACATCGACCTGGGCCAAGTCGGGGTTGGTGCCGGGTTCGTAGCTCAGGGTGATGGAGCCCGACCCATTGGCCTGCGCCACCGACTCCATGTAGACCAGGCCGGGCGAGCCGTTCATCTCTTGCTCGATCAGCGAGATGACGGTGTTTTCCAGGGTGGTGGCCGAAGCACCGGGATAGGAGACGTTCAGCGAAATCGAAGGGGGCGCGACCGGGGGGTACTGCGCGATGGGCAGTTGCGTGACGGCCACGCCGCCGCCCACCAGGATGAACAGCGCGATGACCCAGGCAAAGACCGGGCGGTTGATGAAGAACGGCGCCATTTGCCGCCCCTACTCTTTGGCCGCGGGCTTGGCCGGGGCGGCGCTGCCCGGAGGCGCCCAGGGCACCGGCTTGACCGGGCCTTTTCCGCGCAGCTTTTGGAAGCCATCCACCATCACCTGCTCGCCGGCCTTCAGGCCGTCGAGCACCACCCACTGTCCGTCGCGGGCGGGGCCCACCTTCACCGGTCGCATGTCGACCATGCCGTCATCGCCCACCACGCGCACGGTGTCGCCCTGAGGGCCACGGCTGACCGCCTGCTGGGGCAGCAGCATGGCGCCCGGCGCCTGGGCCTGCTCGATGCGCACGCGCACGAAGAGCCCCGGCAACAGGGTCTTCTTGGGGTTGGGCACGATGGCGCGCAGCGTGATCTGGCCCGTGCTGGGGTCCACGCTGAGGTCTGAGAACAAGAGCTTGCCCGGCAGGGGGTGGGTGCTGCCGTCTTCCAAATGCAGGGTCACCGACGCTGCATCAGGGCCGGCCTGCTTGAACTGGCCGCGGGCAATGGCGGCACGCAGGCGCAGCACATCGGCTGCCGGCTGGGTGAAGTTCACATACAGAGGGTCGATCTGTTGGATGAGTGCCAGTGGTGTGGCTTCGCCCTGTCCGACCAAAGCGCCTTCGGTGACCTGCGCGCGCCCGATGCGGCCAGCGATGGGGGCGGTGACCGAGGCGTATCCCAGGTTCAGTTGAGCCGTCTGCACCACCGCCCGCGCGGCTGCCACCTCGGCCAAGGCTTGCTGGCGCGTGGCCTGCGCATTGATCGACTCCTGTTCGCTGATGGCCCTGGCTTCCAGCAGGGGCTTGGCGCGCTCGGCATTGGCCTGGGCCTGCATCAAGGTGGCCTCGGCCCGTGCTTGTTGGGCCTGGGCGCTGGCCAGCGCGGCTTGGTAGGGTGCGGGGTCGATGGTGAAGAGTGCTTGGCCTGCCTTCACCTCGCTGCCTTCTTCGAAGCTGCGGGCCGTGAGGATGCCCGCGGCCCGGGCGCGCACCTGGGCCACGCGAGAAGCCTCGGTGCGACCGGGCAGTTCCGTGAGCAGGCCCACATCAGCCGGGGCCACTTTCACCACGCCCACGGCCGGTGCTGGGGGAGCGCCAGCCGGAGCACTGGAACCGCTGCCAGCCGCGGGGCCGGCGTTGCCGGAGGTGCTGGATGCGGCCGAGCCGGCCGAGCCGGTCGGGGCTGCCGCCTTGTTGTCGTTGCCCCCGCCGCAGGCTGCAAGGCCCAGTGTCAAAACCGCCAGGCCCAGGCCGGCCGCCTGTCGCAGGCCCAAGCGGGCCGCCATTGGAGAGTTGCGCGCAGTCATCCGCCAACTGTATCGACAGTCCTGCACGATCGGGTGATTCAGGGTAAACTCTAAGTTCTTCATCACCGGTACCGTCCCGGGCCTTGCTTCCACAGTTTGTGCGTGGAACGCCCGCCGGACCTCAATTCCATCTTCGCGACTTCACCTGCGGACAGACCCTGTTTTTCAGGGCTGATCCGCTGAACCCGTGCCCGGCGCAGGCAAGCCAGGCACGTGGTGCTTTGCTTGTTTGATTGGAAATTCATGTCTTTCGAAAATCTGGGCCTGGCCCCCGCCCTGTCCCGTGCCTTGGCCGATGCCGGCTATGAGCAGGCCACCGAGGTGCAGCAGCAGGCCGTTCCCATGGGCCTGAGCCGCTTGGACCTCAAGGTCAGCAGCCAAACGGGCAGCGGCAAAACCGCGGCCTTCGCCTTGCCGGCTTTGCAGCGCATCCTGGAGGCCCGTGGCGACGCGAGCAAGCGGCGTGAAAAGGGCGTGGTGCACGGCCCGCGTGTGTTGGTGTTGACGCCCACGCGCGAATTGGCGATGCAGGTGGCCAAAGCCTTCACGGTCTATGGCAAGCATGTGCAGGGCTTGCGCGTGGCCACGGTGGTGGGCGGAGTGCCCTATGGGGCGCAACTCAAGGCGCTGCGCGGCCCTCTGGACGTGGTGATCGCCACGCCGGGGCGCCTGATCGACCACCTGGGCACCGGCAAGTGCGTGTTGGACAACCTGGAAATGTTGGTGCTTGACGAAGCCGACCGCATGCTCGACATGGGCTTCATCGACGACATCCGCCACATCGCCGAGCAGACGCCGGCCGAGCGTCAAACGGTGATGTTCAGCGCGACCTTCGCCGGTCACGTGGGCCGCCTGGCCGATGAACTGTTGAAGCCCGAAGCACAGACCGTGCAGGTGGCCCGCCACACCGACACCCACGCCAGCATCGAGCAGCGCTTGCATTGGGCCGACAACCGCCAGCA
>RGEP01000291.1 GCA_009918225.1 Betaproteobacteria bacterium
GCGCGCGCCGAGACGCTGACCCTGCGGCAATCGGGATTTGTTCAGGCCGCGCGGGCCAAGGGCCTGGCCGAGTCGCGCGTGGTGTGGTGGCATGCGCTGCGCAACGCTGCGGTGCCTTTGGTGACGGTGGTGGCCCTTTCCTATGCTGCCTTGTTGGAGGGCTCGGTGTTGACCGAGACGGTGTTTGCCTGGCCAGGGCTGGGCCTGTACATCACCCATTCGCTACAAAACGGCGACATGAATGCGGTTCTGGGCGGAACGCTCCTCGTGGGCAGCCTGTTCATCGCGTTGAACCTGCTCAGCGATGTGCTGTACCGCCTCTTGGACCCTCGGGTGCGCGCACCGTGATCATCCGAACGGCTCTTTCACGTTTGCTGCGCCATCCCCTGTCGGCATTGGGCTTGTTCATCCTCTTGCTGCTGTTGGTGGTGGCCGTGGGCGCCGACGTGCTGGCGCCGCACTCGGCTTATGACGGCGACCTGCAAAACCGGCGCTTGTTGGCGCCCGGGCCTGGACACTGGTTGGGCACCGATGACCTGGGGCGTGACATTCTGTCGCGCCTGATCCATGGAAGCCGCATCACCCTGCAGGTGGTGGTCTTGGTGGCGGTGTTGGCCGCCCCGCTGGGTTTGCTGGTGGGTACCGTAGCAGGCTACTGCGCGCAGGGACGCGCACGCGTCGTGGACAGCCTGCTCATGCGTGTGACCGATATCGTGCTGGCCTTCCCGCGCTTGATCCTGGCCTTGGCCTTCGTGGCGGCCCTGGGCCCGGGCATTGAAAACGCCGTCTTGGCCATTGCGATCACCTCCTGGCCACCCTATGCGCGCATTGCGCGCGCCGAGACGCTGACCCTGCGGCAATCGGGATTTGTTCAGGCCGCGCGGGCCATGGGCGCCGGCCCTGTCCACATCGTGTGGCGGCATATCGTTCCCTTGTGTGTGCCGTCGGTGATCGTGCGGGTGAGCCTGGACATGTCGGGCATCATCTTGACTGCGGCAGGCCTGGGCTTTCTGGGTTTGGGAGCACAACCGCCTGTTCCCGAGTGGGGCGCCATGATCAGCAATGGGCGTCAGTTTCTGCTGGACCAATGGTGGGTGGCCGCAGCGCCCGGCGCGGCGATCTTGTTGGTGAGCTTGGCCTTCAACCTCTTGGGTGACGGCCTGCGCGACGCCTTAGACCCCAAGCAGGCGGGCAGGGTGTGAGGGGGATGCTGATGGCTTCATTGATGACGTCCATGACGGCGTCGGTTAGGGCGTCCATGAAGGCGTCCGTGATGGCGTCCGTGATGGCCTTGTGCGGCGTGCTCGTCGCCCTGGGGCCGGTGCCCAGCCAGGCCCAAGTGCCCGCCTCGCGGGCGACGATTTCCCCCAGCGCTGAGCCCAACAGCCGGGCCCAGGTTCGAGGCACTTGGCTCACCACCACCGCCAACGACGCCTTGGCCAGCCCCGAGCACACGGCGCGCACCATGCAGCGCTTGCGTGAGATCGGCTTGAACACCGTCTACATCGAGGCCTGGAAGAACGGCTACACCCAGTTTCCATCGGAGGTGCTGCGGCGCGCCATCGGTGTGGCGCAGCGTCCAGCGGGCCGGGAGCAAGACCCCACGGACTCTGCCCTAGCCCGAGCACAGGCCCCGCGGGACCTCTTGCACGAAGCCGTGACCGAGGCCCATCGCAACGGCTTGCTGGCCATCGCCTGGTTTGAGTACGGCTTCATGGCGGCCCATCAGTCCACGCTCAACCACTTGCGCCAGGCCAAGCCGGATTGGCTCAGCCGGGATCTGCAAGGGCGTGAAGTCGCGCCCAATGGGTTCGTATGGCTCAACCCCTTGCACCCACAGGCGCGGGAGCTCTTGCTCGACTTGGTGCTTGAAGCCATCGACCGCTACGACCTCGATGGAATCCAACTGGATGACCGCATCGTGTGGCCCCACGTGACCATGGGCTACGACGACTACACGCGGCGCGTGTACGCGGCTGAGCATCAAGGGGCACAGCCACCGGCTGACCATCAAGACCCGGCATGGATGCGGTGGCGTGCGGCCAAAGTGGATGAATATGCGCGCTGGTTCGTTCAAGAAGTGCGCGCGCGTCGGCCAGGCCTTGTGGTGTCCTTGAGCCCTGCGGTCTACCCCTGGAGCTGGGAACACTATCTGTTGGACTGGCCCCGGTGGACGGCGTGGTCCATCGCTGACCGCTTGAGTGGCCCACCGGTGCGTGACGAGCAAGCGCGGCACGTGGTGCCCCATTGGGACGAGGTCATTCCGCAAGCCTACCGTTTGAACTATGCGGCGTTCGAAAAGACTTGGCGCGAGCAGACGGCCGCTGTCCAGGCGCGCGGCGCGTATCGGCCGTCCGAATTGGTGGCCGGTATCCGCATCGTGGGTGACGGACCCGATTCGTCTTGGGACCAGTTGCGCCGCTCGATGGAGTTGGTCGATGGCCTCGGACAAGGGGGCCACGTGCTGTGGTTCAGCCGCGGGGTGTTGGACCTGTACGCCCAGGAGCTCCA
>RGEP01000292.1 GCA_009918225.1 Betaproteobacteria bacterium
GGTGATGTCGTTGGCGCAGGTGTAGCCGGCAATGTGGGCCGGTGCCTGCTCGACGGAAACGGCATGCGTGGGCCGGCCGATCACGATGGCCAGCTCACCCTCAAAGGCCACACGCCCCACAGCCTCGGGTGCTGCGGGCGTGGTGCTGCCCGGGCCGGCCAGGCTGCCCAGCGCCTTGATGAAGTACAGCGGCTCCGCAGGCGGCGTCCAACCATTCTTCTGTGCCAAGGCATGGAAGTTGTTCCACAGGCCCACCACGGTGGTGGGCTGGCAGGGTGCCAGCACCTGCACATCGGCCAGCGGCAAGACCTGTTCCGTGGGCGCATGCTCGCCAAACAGCTCACCGGCAAACACCCGAACCGTCTCGCCCTCGAGCGCACCAAAACCCTGCTGGCCCGCGTGGGCAAACCGCAACCATTTCATCGACGATGTCCTTGAGCGTGGAGCGCTCGACTTCAGCGCGAAGTAGGACCCTTGCGCGACGGGCGCAGGGGCGAGGGACTGCTGCGTGGAGTGGATTGTGCCGGTGCTCGAGCCTTGGCGGCACTGGAGGGGCCTGCTGTACGCCCGCGGCCATCGGGTTTGGGCCTGTTGGCGTTAGGGGCCGCTGGAGTTGCCGTACCCGACGATCGGGTGACACCCGGGCGGGGCGGCAAGCCGGTGTGCTGGGTAAGGATGCGCCCCTGCGTGACCGGCGAGGTCCTTACGCCCGTGGGCGTGCTGTTCTTGCGGCGCGCGCTTTGGTAGCTGCCATCGGTGTCGGGCTGCCAGGTCGGAATCAGGTGGTGCTTGCCGTTGCCGATCAAATCGGCCCGCCCCATGGACTTGAGGGCTTCGCGCAGCAGCGGCCAGTTGTTGGCATCGTGGTAGCGCAGGAAAGCCTTGTGCAGCCGGCGGCGCTTCTCGCCGCGGACGATGTCGACCTTTTCGGCGCGCGCCGAATCACGCGTGATCCCCTTCAGGGGGTTGAGCGAGGTGTGGTACATCGCCGTGGCCGTGGCCATGGGGCTGGGGTAGAAGGTCTGCACCTGGTCGGCGCGAAAGCCATTCCTCTTGAGCCACAAGGCCAGGTTCATCATGTCTTCATCGGTGGTACCGGGGTGTGCCGCAATGAAGTAAGGGATGAGGAACTGCTGCTTGCCCGCTTCGGCGCTGAACCGGTCAAAGAGCTCCTTGAAGCGGTCGTAGGTGCCCATGCCGGGCTTCATCATCTTGGACAGCGGGCCACCTTCGGTGTGCTCCGGCGCGATCTTCAAATAGCCGCCCACGTGGTGCGTGACCAGTTCCTTCACGTACTCGGGTGACTCCACCGCCAGGTCGTAGCGCAGGCCCGACCCGATCAGGATCTTCTTGACGCCCTTGAGGGTGCGGGCGCGCCGGTACAGCTTGATCAGCGGGCCATGGTCGGTGTTCAGGTTGGGGCAGATGCCCGGGTACACGCAAGAGGGCTTGCGACAGGCCGCCTCGATCTCGGGGCTCTTGCAGCCGATCCGGTACATGTTCGCCGTGGGGCCACCCAGGTCGCTGACCACACCGGTGAAGCCTTTGACCTTGTCGCGGATGTCTTCGATCTCACGAATGATGGAGTCTTCACTGCGGCTTTGAATGATGCGGCCCTCATGCTCGGTGATCGAGCAAAAGGTACAGCCGCCGAAGCAGCCGCGCATGATGTTCACGCTGAAGCGGATCATCTCCCAGGCCGGGATCTTGGTGCTGTGGTCGTGGCTGCCGTTGGCGTCGGCGTAGCTCGGGTGTGGGCTGCGCGCGTAGGGCAGGTCGAACACATGGTCCATCTCCGCCGTGGTCAGCGGAATGGGTGGCGGGTTGATCCACACCTCGCGGGCCGTGTGGCCTTCCCCGTGGCGCTGCACCAGGGCACGCGCGTTGCCGGGGTTGGTTTCCAGGTGCAGCACGCGGCTGGCGTGTGCATACAGCACCGGGTCGCTCTTGACCTGTTCATAGGCCGGCAGGCGGATCACGGTCTTGTCACGAGGCGTCACCAGGGCGCGGCTGTCCTGCTTGATCAGGGGTCGGCGAACCAGGCGCACCACCTGCTCCGCCGGGGCTGAAGGGGCTGAAGGGGCCGCGGAAGCGGATCGGGCCGGTGAGTCCGATTGGGCAGGCCCAAGGACCTGCCCGGCCTCGGCGGCCTGGCAGCTTTCGCCGTTGGCCTGCGCGTTCTCCTCCATGCCCAGGTAGGGGTTGAGCAGGGCATCGATCTTGCCCGGTCGGTCCACTTCAGTGGAGTCCACCTCGAACCAGCCATGCAAATCCGGATCATCGGGCTTGCGCATGAAGGCGGTACCGCGCACATCGATGATGCTCTCGATCGGCTGCTTGCGTGCCAGTCGATGCGTGATTTCCACGATGGCCCGCTCGGCGTTTCCGTAAAGCAGCAAGTCGGCCTTGCTGTCGATCAACACCGACCGGCGCACCTTGTCCTGCCAGTAGTCGTAGTGCGCAATGCGGCGCAGGCTGGCCTCGATGCCGCCGATCACCACCG
>RGEP01000293.1 GCA_009918225.1 Betaproteobacteria bacterium
TTGAGCTCGGTGTGAAGGTGGGCGACATCAAGAAGGGCAAGAAGGGCGTGAGCGTGGCCTACACCGATGCCAAGGGCGCTGCACAGCAACTCGAGGTGGACAAGCTGATCGTCTCCATCGGACGCGTGCCGAATACCACGGGCTTGAACGCCGAAGCGGTAGGCCTGAAGCTCGATGAGCGTGGCGCCATCGTGGTCGACGACGAGTGCAAGACCAACCTGCCGGGCGTCTGGGCCGTGGGCGATGTGGTTCGCGGCCCCATGTTGGCCCACAAGGCCGAAGAAGAGGGTGTGGCCGTGGCTGAACGCATCGCGGGCCAGCATGGGCATGTGAACTTCAACACGGTGCCGTGGGTCATCTACACGAGCCCTGAGATCGCCTGGGTGGGCCAGACCGAGCAGCAGCTCAAGGCAGCTGGGCGGGCCTACAAAGCGGGCACCTTCCCCTTCATGGCCAATGGCCGCGCGCGCGCCTTGGGTGACACCACCGGCATGGTGAAGTTCCTGGCAGACGCCACCACCGATGAGATTTTGGGCGTGCACATCGTGGGCCCCTTCGCATCGGAGTTGATTGCCGAAGCGGTGGTGGCCATGGAGTTCAAGGCCAGCGCCGAGGACATTGCCCGCATCTGCCACGCGCATCCCTCCTTGAGCGAAGCCACCAAGGAAGCGGCTCTGGCCGTGGACAAGCGCACCCTGAACTTCTGATGCCGCCTTGATGGGCGTACGCGAGCTCTTTGATCGAACCCTGGCCGAGCGCGGCTTTACCGCCGACCCGGCTCAGCTGCGCGCCATCGAGGCCCTGCAGCGGTGTGAAAGCGAGTGGCAGGACTACCTCCTGCGCCGCAGCAACGCCGTCACCCG
Source organism: Betaproteobacteria bacterium (assembly GCA_009918225.1). Classification (GTDB taxonomy): domain Bacteria; phylum Pseudomonadota; class Gammaproteobacteria; order Burkholderiales; family Burkholderiaceae_C; genus RFTU01. The sequence goes on from RGEP01000293.1 coordinate 864, forward strand.
GCTTTTGGTCAGGCCACCGATTCCGCGTGGCGTCTACCTCTACGGTGGGGTGGGGCGTGGCAAGAGCTTTCTCATGGACAGTTTCTTTCTGTCGGTGCCCTTGAAGCGCAAGACGCGGCTTCACTTCCACGAATTCATGCGCGAGGTGCACCGGGAGCTGGCCGAGCTCAAGGGGGTCCAAAACCCGCTGGATGAGCTCGGCAAGCGGATCGCCAAGCGTTTTCGCATGATCTGCTTCGATGAGTTCCATGTGGCCGATGTCACCGATGCCATGATCTTGCATCGACTGCTGGAATCACTGTTCGCCAACCGGGTGAGCATCGTCACCACCTCCAACTTCCACCCGGATGGCCTGTATCCGAATGGCCTGCACCGCGACCGCATCCTGCCGGCCATCGAGCTGCTCAAGCGGCAGCTTGAGGTCATCAACGTCGACCATGGCATCGACTACCGGCGGCGAACCCTCGAGCGGGTGCAGCTGTACCACACCCCTTGTGGCCCTGAGGCCGAGCAAGCCCTGACCGCGGCCTTCGAGGAGTTGGCCGAGGTGCGCGATGAGCCCCCGGTGCTCAATATTGAACACCGAGAAATCACCGCCAGGCGCAAGGCGGGTGGCGTGGTGTGGTTCGATTTCAAGTGGCTGTGCGGGGGGCCGCGCTCGCAGAACGACTACCTGGAGATCGCATCGCGTTTCCATACGGTGATCCTGTCGAATGTGCCGCAGATGGCGCCCCGGATGGCCAGCGAGGCACGCCGCTTCACCTGGTTGGTCGATGTGCTCTACGACCGCCGCTGCAAGCTGCTCATCAGCGCCGAGTGCCCGCCCGAAGCGCTTTACACCGAAGGCCCGCTGGCGCATGAGTTTCCGCGAACGGTATACGTCCCTGACCTGAAGGGGCCTCTTTTGGGGGGTGGGGTGGCGGGATGCCCGGCCTAGAATCGTGGCCCACATGGACGACAACCTCCGGTCCCCCCAACGGCAATTGATCGAGCTGCGTATCGAGCATGCGGATTTGGACAGCCTGATCGACCGTTTGGGCGAACAGCCCCAGCCCGATGACCTGGCGCTGCGCCGGCTCAAGAAGCGGCGCCTGATGCTGCGCGACCAGATCCGCCGCCTGGAGTCGGCGCTCGAGCCGCCTGAGCCGGCCTGAGGTGAGCGTCACATCCCTTTGGCGCCGGGCCGGGGTGCTGCCATGAGCCTGGAGACTGCGCCAGATGACCTGGGCGCGGCCGTAGCCGCCTTGATGGGGCCTCAGGGCCCTTTGGCGCGGCACGACCCCGCTTACCGGGAGCGCCACGAGCAAGCTGCCATGGCACAGGCGGTGGCCCGGGCCATCGAAGGCTCCCATGCCCTGGTGGTGGAAGCCGGTACCGGTGTCGGCAAAACCTACGCCTACCTGATCCCCTTGCTGCTCAGCGGCCGCCGCGGCCTGGTGAGCACTGCCACCAAAAGCCTGCAAGACCAGCTGTTCTGGCGTGACCTGCCACAGCTGTGCGAACGCCTGGGTGTGCCGGTGACCACGGCCTTGCTCAAGGGGCGCAGCAGCTACCTGTGCCGCCACAGGCTGACCCAGGCGCGACAAGCGCCAGAGGGTTTGGACCGGTTGAGCCTGCGCCTGTTGGC
>RGEP01000294.1 GCA_009918225.1 Betaproteobacteria bacterium
AGTTCGTGCTGATCACGTCTGCCGCTCAGGCCGTGCCCGGTGCCGAGCTGGCCGTGCAGGTCACCCCCAGTGGGCACCCAAAGTGTGGGCGCTGCTGGCACTGGCGCGCCGATGTGGGTGCTGAGGCGGACCACCCCGATTTGTGCGGCCGCTGTGTGTCCAACCTCCATGGTGCGGGTGAAGACCGCGCCGTGGCGTGAGCGTGGCGATGGGCCGAATCAAATCACGCTGGGTGATGGGCCTGCCGGGGTGGCTGGCCTTGGCCCTCTTGGTGATCGTGCTGGATCAGTTCACCAAGGTGCTGATTCTGGGCTCCTTCGCCTGGGGCGATTCGATGCCCATCACCAGCTTCTTCAACCTCGTGCGGGTGCACAACACCGGCGCGGCGTTTTCCTTTCTGGCCGGCGCATCGGGTTGGCAGCGCTGGTTTTTCATCGGCATCGGCGTGCTGGCTTCAGCCTTCATCATTTGGATGCTGCACCGCCATGCAGGGCAGAAGCTGTTTTGCTTTGCCATCACCATGATCATGGGCGGTGCGCTGGGCAATGTGATCGACCGCGCCGTCCACGGCTATGTGGTGGACATGCTGGACTTTCACGCCGCGGGTTGGCACTTCCCCGCCTTCAATTTGGCTGACAGCGCGATCACGCTGGGCGCGGCCTGCCTGATCCTGGATGAGGTCTTGCGGGTGGTGCGCGCCCGCAAAGGCGGCTGATCCAGCGCCCAGCGGCTCAGCTGCTCAACTGCTCAAGGCAGCAGCACGGTCGAGCCGGTGGTCTTGCGCGACTCCAGATCGGCGTGGGCACGCCCGACTTGGTCCAGCGGGTAGCGCTGGTCGATGCGAATCTTCACCTGGCCGCTGGTGACCATGCCGAACAGGTCATCGGCCATGGCCTGGGTGCTCTCGCGCGTGGCCAGGTGGGTGAACAACGTAGGCCGGGTGACGTACAAAGAACCCTTGGGTCCCAAGGCCCCGAGGTTGAAGGGCGGCACTGGACCGGAGGCGTTGCCATAGGTGGCCAAGAGCCCGAAGGGGCTCAGGCAATCGAGTGAGCCGTCGAAGGTGTCTTTGCCGATGGAGTCGTACACCGCCCGCACGCCCTTGCCGCCGGTGATGGCCTTGACGCGTTCAACAAAGTTTTCACTGCGGTAGTCGATCACGTGCGAGGCGCCATGCTCGAGGGCCAGCTTGCACTTGTCGGCACCGCCCGCAGTTCCAATGAGTTGCAGCCCCATGGCCCGCGCCCACTGGCAGGCGATCAGGCCCACACCGCCGGCAGCGGCATGAAAGAGGATGAAGTCTCCGGCCTTCAGGCCGCCTTGCGGCTGGGTCTTCTTCAGCAGGTACTGCACCGTCAAGCCCTTGAGCATCATGGCCGCCCCTTCTTCGAAGCTGATGGCATCAGGCAACTTGACCACGCACTTGGCGGGCATGACGCGGGCCTCGCAGTAGCTGCCCGGGGGCTGAGATGCGTAGGCCGCACGGTCGCCCACAGCCAAATGGCTCACGCCTTCCCCCACGGCCTCCACCACACCCGAGCCTTCCATGCCCAGGGTCATGGGCAGTTGGTTGGGGTACAGGCCGGTTCGCATGTACACGTCGATGTAGTTCAGGCCCACCGCGCGGTGGCGGATGCGAATTTCACCAGGGCCGGGCTCGCCCACCTCGCGGTTGACGACCTGCAGCTTGTCGGGGCCGCCGAACTCGGCGATCTGAATGGCGCGGATGGTGGTGCTCATGGCGGTCTCCTGGGTCTGCTCTCGGGTGCGACGCGCCGCAGTGTGCCACTTCGGCCACAACCCCGTGTTGCATTGGGCTGTGGACAGGCTTGACCAGGCCCAAAGGCGGGCGGGGGTGGGTCTAGGCCAACACCGGCCGGTGCGTGTCAGCGGGCGCCCATAATCGACCCGGTATGCCCCACACCCTGAGCCCCCGACTGGCCTTGCTGATGCTGCTGCCGCCGCTGATGTGGGCGGGAAACGCCGTCGTGGGGCGCTTGATGGTGGGCTTGGTGCCGCCCCTGCAGCTGAACCTGCTTCGCTGGACCTTGGCCTTGCTGATCTTGCTGCCCATGGGTTGGCGCGCCCTGAGAACGGCTGAACAACGGGCTGCGCTGTGGGCGCGGCGCGGGCCGCTTGCCCTCTTGGGACTGTTGGGCGTGGGCGCCTACAACGCCCTGCAGTACCTGGCGCTGACCACCTCCACGCCCTTGAATGTGACGCTGATCGCTGCCAGCTCGCCGCTGTGGATGCTGTCCATCGGGGCCCTGTTCTACGGCCAAAGGCCCGGCCCCATGGCCCTCATCAGCGCGGCGTGCTCGCTGGCCGGGGTGCTCTTGGTTCTCTCGCGTGGGGACCCCGCGCGGCTGGCCGAAATTGCCTTCGTACCTGGCGACGTGATGATGATCGGCGCCATCATCTCCTGGTGTTTTTACAGCTGGATGCTGTCGCGTCCACCGGTCGCCTTGCAAACGGGATTGCCCAAGCCCA
>RGEP01000295.1 GCA_009918225.1 Betaproteobacteria bacterium
ACCACTGCGCGCAAGGCCCAGGGCTTCGAGGTGGGCTCCCGCCCGGTGTGGGCCTTGCACTATGTGGTGGCCTTCGGTGCCCACGGGGCGCACAATTTCTGAATGAGCAGCACCAGCGCCTTGACCGTTCGGCCGGCAGATCCATCATGGGGTCTGACGGCCCAGCGCACGCGCTTACAAGGCCTGCTGCGCGCGGGCTGCAGGGCGGGTGCTCTGGCTTGTGCCCTGGTGACAGCCGTATCTGGGGCAGCACTGGCACAACCCGGCCCGCGCGTGTTCACCTGTGAACCCGAGTGGGCCGCGCTGGTGCTGGAATTGATGCCCAAGGCGCAGGTGGTTGCGGCGACCACGGCCCTGCAGGATCCCCATCACATCGAAGCGCGACCGGCCCTGATTGCCCAAATGCGCCAAGCCGAGATGGCGGTCTGCACGGGCGCGGGTGTTGAAGACGGATGGCTGCCGGCCTTGCAGCAACGCGCAGCCAACCCCAAGGTGCAGGACGGCGCACCCGGTATGTTCTATGCGGCGCAACAGGTCAGCCTGATCGACCCCAGGTCGGCCACCCTGAACCCCTTTGCGGGCGACGTGCATCCCGGCGGCAACCCACACCTGCACGCAGACCCGGAACGGCTGGCCGCCGTGGCCCGTGCTTTGGCAAACAGGCTGGCTCAAGTCTGGCCCAGCCAGGCCACGGAGATTGCACAGCGCCAGGCCGCTTTTGATCAGCGTTGGTCTGCCCGCATCGCGCAGTGGCGCGAAAAGGCCAAGCCGCTGCAAGGCCAAACGGTCGCCGCACAGCACAGCACCTTTGCCTACTGGTGGCGCTGGCTGGGCATGCGCCAAAGCATGGACCTCGAGCCAAGGCCTGGCCTGCCCCCCACACCGGCGCACCTGCAATCTCTGATCACGGGCTGGAAGGCGCAGCCACCGTTGGCGGCTGTGGTGGCGGCACACCAAGACCCACGCGCCGGACGGTGGCTGGTGGAGAACGCCGCTCCCCGCAGGCCGCTGCTGGTGATGCCCGCCACGGTGCGGGATCCTCATCAACCGCAGGCCTTGGAGGCCTGGTTCGATGAGATGATGGATCAACTGCTGCGCGCAGCGGCCTCTTTGACCTCCAAAGGCTGAACACCCTTGATGGACTCCTGGTTCTGGTTGCCGGCCCTGGCCCTGTTGCTGGGCGCTTGCGCCTTGGTGCCCCTGGGACAACAAGTGCTGCAGCGCGGCGTGGTCTTCATGGACTTGGCCGTGGCGCAGGCCGCCGCCGCGGGGTCTTTGTGGGCCTTGGTGGCCCTGCACCAGCATCAAGAGGGGCACGAGACCGCCCTGGACTTGGCCGGCTTGGCCGGCTCCTTGGTTTGTGCGCTGGCCGTGGCGGCACTGAGCCGCCGTTGGCCGCAGCGGCGTGAGGCCTTGATTGGCCTGTTGTATGTGCTGTGCGCCGCCTTGGCCTTGCTTGGCGCGCGCATGGACCCGCACGGCCGTGACCGCATGCTGGAACTGCTGGCCGCCGACGTCCTGTGGGTACAGGGCCCCCAGGTGCTGATGCTGGCGCTTGCAGCCGTGCTCTTGTGGGTGGCCTTGTGGATGCGGCCGCAATTGCTCGGGCAGGACACGCCGTTTTACATCGGCTTTGCCCTGGTCATCAGCGTGGCCGTGCCGGTGCTGGGCCTGTTTGTGGTGTTCGCTTTGCTGATCGGCCCAGCGCTGTGGTTGCGGGCAAGCCCCCAGGCACCAAGCCTGCACGCCTTGCGGGCACCCTTGGCCCTGGCCTTTGGCGCCTGCGCGTTGGGCTTGGCGGCCTCGTGGTGGTGGGACGCCCCCAGCGGGGCCTGTGTGGCCCTGGCCTGCGCGCTGTTGGGCCTGGCTGCAGCGTTGCGCCGAACCTAGGCGCGAAGCGCGGCCAGCACCGCGTCGCCCATTTGCGCCGTGCCCACTCGGGTGGTGCCTTCGCTGTAGATGTCGGCCGTGCGCAAACCCTGCGACAGCACCTTCTGCACCGCCGCCTCAATCCGCTGCGCGGCCGCTTCCTGGTTCAGGGTGAAGCGCAGCATCATGGCCGCGCTCAAGATGGTGGCCAGCGGGTTGGCCACGCCTTTGCCGGCGATGTCGGGTGCACTGCCATGGCTGGGTTCATACAGGCCCTTGATATGCTTGTCCAGCGAGGCCGAAGGCAGCATGCCGATGGAGCCGGTCAGCATGGAGGCCTCGTCGGACAAGATGTCTCCGAACATATTGCCGGTGACGATCACGTCAAAACTCTTGGGGGTCTTGACCAGCTGCATGGCCGCGTTGTCCACGTACATGTGGTCGAGCTTGACATCCGGATAGTGCGCATGCACCTCGGTCACGATGTCCTTCCAGAATTGGAAGGTTTCCAGCACATTGGCCTTGTCCACACTGGTCAGCTTGCCGCCGCGCTTGCGTGCGGCTTGGAAGGCCACGTGGGCGATGCGCTCAACCTCTGGACGGCTGTAGCGCATCGTGTCG
>RGEP01000296.1 GCA_009918225.1 Betaproteobacteria bacterium
GGCAGAAAAGCCGTTCAATGCGCTTGAGGGCGATCGGGTTCACGTTCCAGGTGTCGCCACTGATGTAGGTGACGTGCTGCAGATGCAGGTCGCTGGGCGCATGAAACCGGTGGTACATGCTGGAGGTCAGGCGCAGGGTGACGTAGTGTCCATCCAGGAAAGGGCTCAGGTCCACCGACGGTCCCACCAGATCCGCAAGCGCATACGGCATTCCCTTGGCCTGCAACACGGTTCCCTCGTTGACGCGCCCGTGCGCCCCCACGATCGCGTCACATGGGCTGCACATCGTGTGGGGTTCATCGCTGATGGGTCGGACACCGGGCTTGAGGGCTCGGGTGAAACAGGCCTGGATCGACTCGAAGTCTTGATGTGCGGCCTCGGAGAGGTCCAAGTTGGTGAAGCGGCGCCACACCCAGATGGCCAGTTGGGTGAACCGTCGGCTGCGAATGCGGCTGATGCGGCCCATTAAGGCGGTCAGCGCCAATCGGGGGACACGGTTGGTCAGCAGAAAGTTGAGGTCCTCTTGGGCTCCCAGCCTTGCCAACCAGCCTGTGTGGTTACCGGAGCCCTTCACCTGTTTGTCAAGTAATCGCGATACATCTGTCATGTCTTCACCACCTCTCGAGACCCTGTCTCGTCTGCAAAATGGACCAAACCCACGCCCTGACGGTTCTGTCGCTGTCGATCTCGGCTGCCTTGGCAGCCGGTATGGCGCCCACCGCGTGGCGCCGGCTGACGCTGTCGCGCGCCAAGCACCGCTCGCTGACAGGGCACTCGCGCATGGCCAAGCGCGTGGCGGGTTGGCTGCCAGGCTATCGGCTTGAAGAGCAGGCCTTTTTTGGCGCTGACGGTGCCGATCAGACGCTGCAAGAGCAGCGGCGCTGTGCGCTCGAAAGCCTTTCGCGGCACTTCCAGACATCGGTTCCGAAGGGCGCGGCGATGACACAGGAGGCCAAACAGTTCCTGGCAGACCTGGACTTCACCGGTCGCTACCGCGTGCCCTTCCAATTCACCGAGGCCATCGCAAACGCCATCAGCACCAGCAGCTTCGTCGCCCGTACCAGCGGACCCATCATTGAAGATGTCGACGGCAACACCTACCTCGACGTGTCGGGTTCTTACGGCGTGAATGTCCTGGGCTATGACACCTACAAGTCGTGTATCGAACAGTCGGTGGTGCAAGCCGGCGATCTGGGGCCGGTGCTGGGGGCCTACCACCCGGTGGTCCTGGACAACGCCAAGCGGGTGGCCCAGATAGCGGGACTCGATCAGGTCAGCTTTCACATGTCGGGTACGGAAGCGGTGATGCAGGCTGTTCGCTTGGCGCGATACCACACGGGGCGCCGTCATCTGGTGCGTTTCTGCGGTGCATACCATGGGTGGTGGGAAGACGTGCAACCCGGTCCGGGCAATCCGCTGCCACCCCGCGAAACCTACACCCTGCAGGACATGAGCGACAAGAGCCTGGAGGTGCTGCGTACCCACCGCAACATCGCTTGCGTCCTGGTCAATCCGCTGCAGGCCTTGCACCCCAACAGTGCGGCTCCCGGAGACTCCACTCTCGTGGACAGCAGCCGCAAAGCGGCGTACAACCGGGCCGCCTACACCCAGTGGCTTCAGAAGCTGCGCCAGGTGTGCACCGAGCGCGGCATCGTGCTCATCTTCGACGAGGTCTTCCTGGGCTTCCGCTTGGCCCCAGGAGGCGCCCAGCAGTACTTTGGCGTGCGGGCCGACATGGTCACCTACGGTAAGACCCTGGGCGGCGGCTTCCCCGTGGGGGTGGTGTGCGGCAAGGCCAACCTGATGCGACGCTACCGGCCCGAGCGCCCCGCCGACATCTGCTTTGCCCGAGGAACCTTCAACTCCCATCCCTATGTGATGGCTGCGATGAAGGCCTTCCTGGACCGCTTGGAAAGTCCTGCCACACAGTCGCTTTATGAAGGCCTGGATCAGCGCTGGGACGGTCGCTGCGCAGCCTTGAACGCGCGGCTGCAGCGGGAAGGGTTGCCGGTGCGTGTGGCCAACATGAGCACCGTGTGGACCTTTCTCTATGAGCGGCCGTCGCGGTTCAACTGGCTGTTTCAGTTCTACCTGCGCAAGCACGGCTTGTGGCTGAGTTGGGTCGGCAGCGGTCGCATGATCTTCAGCCTTGACTACACCGACAGTGCCTTCCAGGCGGTTGCCGATCGCATCGTGGCGGCTGCCCATGAGATGCAGGCCGCTGGTTGGTGGAGTGGCCCGGCCATGAGCAACCGGGACATCAAGCGTCGCGTGTTTCGGGAGATGCTGGGCCTGTGATGCGAAGAGGCGGTGCGACAAGCGCCGCCTCCGGCCCACGCTCAGTGCTGCTGATGGACGTGGCTCATGGGGTCGTAGCGCTCGCCTCGCATCAGGGCCAGCGGCGCCTTGTGGTACAGCCACACATCGTGAAACGGGTCGGTGATGATCTTGGTGCCCCACACCAAACCCGTCATCAAGCTC
>RGEP01000297.1 GCA_009918225.1 Betaproteobacteria bacterium
GAATCGTTGGTGGCCGGCCGGGCCAACCAGATGGCCCGAACCGCTGCGCTTCATGTGGCCGGCGCTCCGGGTCATATGTACAACCCCTTGTTCATCTACGGCGGTGTGGGCCTGGGCAAGACGCACCTGATCCACGCGGTGGGCAATGCGCTGCTCAAGGACAAGCCGGGCGCTCGCATCCTGTACCTGCATGCCGAACAGTTCATCTCCGACGTGGTGAAGAACTACCAGCGCAAGACCTTTGACGAGCTCAAGGCCAAGTACCACCAACTCGATCTGCTGCTGATCGACGATGTGCAGTTCTTTGCCGGCAAGGAACGCACCCAGGAAGAATTCTTCAACGCCTTTGAGGCCTTGTTGGCCAAAAAGGCCCACATCATCATGACCAGCGACACCTACCCCAAGGGGTTGGTGGACATCGACCAACGGCTGACCAGCCGCTTTGATGCCGGCTTGACCGTGGCCATCGAGCCGCCAGAGTTGGAAATGCGCGTGGCCATTTTGATTCGCAAAGCCGAAAGCGAAGGGGCCTCCATCCCCGAGGACGTGGCCTTCTTCGTGGCCAAGAATGTGCGGGCCAATGTGCGAGAGCTCGAGGGTGCTCTGCGCAAGGTGTTGGCCTATGCGCGCTTTACCCACAAGGAGATCACGATCAACCTGGCCCGGGAAGCCCTTAAGGACCTCTTGAGCTTGCAAAACCGGCAGATTTCCATCGAAAACATCCAGAAGACCGTGGCCGACTTCTACAAGATCAAGGTGGCCGACATGTACTCCAAGAAGCGGCCGCACTCGATCGCCCGGCCGCGGCAGATCGCGATGTACCTGGCCAAGGAAATGACCCAAAAGAGCCTGCCGGAGATCGGTGACAGCTTCGGGGGCCGAGACCACACCACCGTGCTGCATGCGGTGAGAAAGGTCGGCGGGGAGCGCCAGAAAGACACCGAGCTCAACCAACAGCTGCACGTTTTGGAACAAACCCTCAAGGGTTGACGAAGGCGGACTGGGGCGAACAAGTCTGGGGATAAGGCCGGTATGTCTGCAGAACAAGTTCGTACTTGCCCACAGCCCGGGCGCCGCACGCAAAGTTATGGTCATCGACTCCCGCAGCGGTACAGCATTGGTACCCAGGGTTGTGGAGGGCTCAAGTCCTTGAAAAAACAAGCGAAAATACGGTTTTCCACAGCAGGTGGAAGCCTCTATCCAGTTCTACCAATCTGAAAGATTGAAAACATGATGGTCGTGAAGGCGCCACAAGAACAGATCCTCAACGCCCTGCAGGCTGTGGCCGGCATCGTGGAGCGGCGCCACACGCTGCCCATCTTGGCCAATGTGCTGATTCGAAAGACGGGATCGGAAGTTGAGTTCACAACCTCCGATCTGGAAATCCAGGTGCGCACCCGAGCGGCCCTGGGGGGCGATGAGGTGTCTTACGCCACCACGGTGGGCACCCGAAAGCTCATCGACATCTTGCGCAGCCTGCCGGCCGATCAGGTGGTGAGCTTGTCCACCGCACAAAACCGCCTGACCTTGCAGGGCGGCAAGAGCCGCTTCACCTTGCAAACCCTTCCGGCTGATGACTTCCCACTGGTCAACGAGTCGGTGGACTTTGGCCCGGCTTTTTCTGTGCCCCAGGCCACGCTCAAGGGCTTGATCGGCCAGGTGCATTTCGCGATGGCGGTGCACGACATTCGCTACTACCTCAACGGCATCTTGTTTGTGGCCGAGGGCAAGACGCTGACCTTGGTGGCCACCGATGGGCACCGCTTGGCCTTGGCCCAAGCGCAACTGGAGCACGAGATGCCCAAGCAAGAGGTGATCTTGCCGCGCAAGACGGTGCTCGAGCTCATGCGCTTGCTGCGCGACACGAAGTCCGAAGGCGAAGAACAAGCGCCCATCGAAATGCGCTTTGCGCCCAACCAGGCCAAGTTCAGCTTCTCGGGTTTGGAGTTCGTGACCAAGCTGGTCGAAGGCAAGTTCCCCGACTACAACCGCGTCATCCCCAAGAACCACAAGAACAAGATCACCTTGGGGCGCACCACGCTGCTGGCTTCCTTGCAGCGCGCGGCCATTCTCACCAGCGACAAGTTCAAGGGCGTGCGCTTGAACGTGGAAGCTGGCCTGATGAAGATTGCATCAAGCAACGCCGAACAGGAAGAGGCCAGCTAGGAAATTGAGATCGACTACGCGGGTGACGCCATCGACATTGGCTTCAATGTGAACTACTTGATGGACGCCTTGGCCAACATGACGCAGGACATGGTGACGGTGGAGTTGCAGGATTCCAATTCGAGTGCCCTGTTGACGATTCCTCAGCAGGCCGGCTTCAAGTACGTGGTCATGCCCATGCGCATTTAGGAGGCCGCTTGCTCACGCGCCAGTCAGGCGTGGGTGCCCGCTGCAGGACCTCATCCCGGCGGGCTTTTCCCTTTCTTGAAGGGGTGCGGATTTCAGTCTGCTCTC
>RGEP01000298.1 GCA_009918225.1 Betaproteobacteria bacterium
TCGCTGACCCCTCGCACGGGCCAGCCTTGCTTCTTCGAGCAATCCCATCACCGTGGCCGACCGAGGGTTGGCCACCATGTCAAACAGCGGACCACCGTAGGTGGGCACGCCCTTGCGCACGGGCTTGAGGAAGATGTCCTCGCCCAGCTCCACCATGCCCGGCATCACGGCCGAACCCCCGGTGATCACAATGCCGCTGCCCAGGAGCTCTTCGTATCCGCTGTCGCGGATCACCTGGTGCACCAGCGAATAGATTTCTTCCACACGCGGCTCAATCACCGCACCCAGGGCCTGGCGGCTGAGCATGCGCGGCATGCGGTCGCCCAGGCCGGGCACTTCCAGCTGTTCGGCCGGATCGGCCAAGAGCTGCTTGGCTACGCCAAACTCGACCTTGATTTCTTCGGCGTCCTTGGTGGGGGTGCGCAGCGCCATGGCGATGTCGCTGGTGATGAGGTCGCCGGCGATGGGAATCACAGCGGTGTGCCGCACCGACCCTTCGGTGAAGATCGACACATCGGTGGTGCCCGCACCGATGTCCACCAAGGCCACGCCCAGGGCCTTTTCGTCGGGGGTGAGCACCGCATGGCTGCTGGCACTGGGGTTGAGCACCAACTGCTCCACTTCCAAGCCACAGCGGCGCACGCACTTGACGATGTTTTCAGCGGCGCTTTGCGCACCGGTGACCAGGTGCACCTTGACCTCCAGGCGGCCACCGCTCATGCCGATGGGCTCCTTGACCTCGTGGCCGTCGATGATGAATTCCTGCGGCTCCACCAGCAGCAAGCGCTGGTCGTTGGGAATGTTGATGGCCTTGGCGGTCTCCACGACCCGGGCGGCATCCACCGGCGTGACTTCCTTGTCGCGCACGATCACCATGCCGGTGGAGTTCTGTCCGCGGATGTGGCTGCCCGTGATGCCGGTATAGACCCGCGCGATCTTGCAGTCGGCCATCATCTCGGCTTCCTTCAAGGCCAACTGGATGCTCTGTACCGTGGCATCGATGTTGACCACCACGCCGCGCTTGAGGCCGTGGCTGGGCGCGGTGCCCAAGCCGGCCACCCGCAGTTCGCCTCCGGGCATGAATTCGGCCACCACCGCCATTACCTTGGCGGTGCCGATATCCAGTCCAACGACGAGGTCCTTGTATTCCTTGGCCATCTTTTGTCCTGTGGTCTAGGGTTTGGGCTTAACGGGCCGCGGCGCTGCAGCCACGGGCTTGGCCAGCACGGGCCCGGAAGTGGAAATGCCGGCCAATCGAAGGGCATAACCTTCGGCATGGCGCAGGTCGGCGTAGAGCACCGGGCGGCGGAAAGGCGCCACCGCCTGCGGCAGGGTGCGCACGAATGACTCGGTCCGCGCCAGCACCTCGGCCTGGGTGCCGCGGCCCAACTCCAAGCGGGTGCCGGTGTCCAACTCGGCCGACCAGGAGCCTTTGCTGCTGAGTTGCAGCGACCGGATGCTGGCCTGCTGCGACCCGCCGGTCAGGCGCCCGATCGGTGCCAGGGTTTCAGACAGGGGCTTGTAAAGGGCCCACATCTGGGCCGAGGTGCCATCGGGGCCGCGGAACATCGGGAGGTTGTCGTCTTCGACATCGCCCGGGTTGGCCTGAAAGACCGAGCCGTCCTGGCCCACCAAGCGGTCGTCGCGCCGCTCGCGGCTGTCGGTGGATTCCCACAACGCCACCGCCTTGTGTTCAATCAGGTGCACCCTCAGCAGACCGGGCCAGTGCCGCTGCACTTCGGCTTGGCGCACCCAAGGCACCGACTCAAATGCGCGGCGTGCGGCTTGGAGGTCCATCGTGAAGAAATTGCCTTCCAGGCGCGGTAGCGCGTTGGCGCGGATGGTGGCCACGCTGGTGCGGTGGAGTTCGGCATCGAGCCGAATGCGCTGAATGGCAAAGCTGCCCTGGCGCAACAGCCAGGTGAGCACCAGGGCCACCACGGTGAGTGCGGCCAGCACCAGGGTCCAGCGGGTGGCCATCTGCATCAGGCGCACATCCCAGGGCGATGCCGCCTGCGGCTTGGCCAGCAGGCCACCGCCGAGCATGGCGCTCCAGCCGGTGGCATGGGCCATGGTGGCAGCCGCCATCAGATCGCCCCCCCAGCCTTGGGCGGCATAGCCCGGCCGTCGTGGTCCAACGCAGCCGCAGCCAACAGGCGCACACACAGTTCGCCGTACGTGATGCCCGCGGCTTGCGCCGACATGGGCACCAGTGAATGGCTGGTCATGCCCGGCGAGGTGTTCATCTCCAGCAGGAAGGGCTTGCGGTCCCGTGCGCGGATCATGATGTCGGCACGCCCCCATCCACGGCAGCCCAAGCTGCGATAGGCCTGCAGCGTGATGCGCTGAATCTGCGCCTCTTCAGCGGCGGGCAGCCCGCTGGGCACCTGGTACTGCACATCGTCGGTGAAGTACTTGTTCTGGTAGTCGTATCCGGCCTCAGGCGCACGGATGCGCAC
>RGEP01000299.1 GCA_009918225.1 Betaproteobacteria bacterium
GGTGGTCAGCGGGTGGACTTCGAGGCCATCGTGCCTTGGCGCCTGGAGCGGCTGCGCCGCGCGCTGCTGGGCGGTGGCGCGCGCCAAGAAGCCCGCATGCGCCCGGCGCAGCCGCTCCAGGCGCCAAGGCACGATGGCCTCGAAGTCCACCCGCTGACCACCTTGCGCCACGGGCGCGCCGTGCAGGTCGCCACCATTGATCCAGCCGGCTTGCACCAAGGGCTCGAAGGCCACCATCAGCGGGCTGCCCGCAAACGCCGACACGCTTTGGTAAGGCGAGTTGCCTGGGCCGATCGGTGTGGTGGGCAGCCACTGCCAAATGGTCTGCCCGGCGGACTGCAGCCAATCGACGAAGCGGTAGGCATCGGGGCCAAAGTCGCCGATGCCATGTGGGCCGGGCAGTGAGGTGATGTGCAGCAAGATGCCGCTGGAGCGTTGGGTCAGGTCCATGGGTCTTGTGATCCAGCTGGGGTTCAAAGTGCCTGCAGCACCCACACGCTGCGTGCAGGCAAGGTGACGGTGCCACTGAGCACGGAGGGAAGCTGCGATGGCGGTGAGCTTTGGGGGTAGACCAGCGGCGTGGTCAAGACCCCCGCTGAGACGTCGTCTTCGGTGGAATCGAGCACCCGGCGCCATGCCCCTTCCAGCTTGAGTGGGGCTTCATGGGCATGCGGATGGAACACCACCATCAGCGCTGGTGAGCTCGGTGCGGTGTACACCACCACCAGCGAGCGGTGGTGCTCATCATGCCAGTCATGGGCCTGCAAGGGCTGGCCGTCCAAGCCGAGCCAGCGCACACGGGGCAGTTGATCCTCTTGGGCATGGTCGGCAAACCACTGGTCGTGCCGCAGGCATTCGTGCTCCGCGCGCAGGGCCAGTGTGCGCTGCACCAGCGCCAGCATGGCCTTATCCACCTGCGCCCAATCCAGCCAACTCACGGGGGCGTCTTGGCAGTAGGCGTTGTTGTTGCCGCGTTGGGTCTTGCCGATTTCGTCACCGGCCGTCAGCATGGGGGTGCCCTGGGAAAGCAAGAGCGTGGCCATCATGGCGCGCTGCACCAGGGCCCTGTGGTGGTTCACCTGGGCGTCATCGGTGGCGCCTTCCACCCCGAAGTTGGCACTCAGCTCGTTGTCGCGCCCGTCGCGGTTGTCTTCGCCGTTGGCCAGGTTGTGCTTGCGGTGGTAGCTCACCACATCGCGCAGCGCAAAGCCATCGTGCGCGGTGATGAAGTTCACACTGGACGATGGGCGGCGCTGTGAATGGTGAAACAAGTCGTTGGACGCGGCCAAGCGGCGGGCGAATTCCCCACGGGTGACCACCCGCGGATCAGCCCGGTGGTTGCGCCCCGGGGCCTCGTGCAACCAGTAGCCGCGCACGGCATCGCGGAAGCGGTCGTTCCAGTCCATGAAGGCGCCGGGGAAACGCCCCACCTGGTAACCGTCCGGGCCGCTGTCCCAAGGCTCGGCGATCAGGTGCACGTCGGCCAGCACCGGGTCTTGGCGCAGCGCGGTGAAGAAGGCGGCATCGGGCTGAAAAGCCTGTTGGCGGCCACGGCCCAGCGTGGCCGCCAAGTCAAAGCGAAAACCATCCACGCCCATCTCCAGCACCCAGTGGCGCAAAGAGTCCAAAACGAACTGGCTCACGCGCGGCTGCCAAACGGCCAGTGTGTTGCCACAGCCGCTGAGGTTCTCGCAGCGGCTGTGGTCCTCGGGCATCAGCCGGTACCAGCTTGCGTTGTCCAGGCCACGGAACGACAAGGTCGGGCCGTCTTCCCCGCCTTCGGCCGTGTGGTTGTAGACCACGTCGATGACCACCTCCAGCCCGGCGGCATGCAGATCGCGCACCATCTGGCGGAACTCTTCGGTGGCCGCAGCGGTGTCTTCGGGCGTGCACGACCACCGGGGGTCCACGCAGCAGAAGCCCAGGGTGTTGTAGCCCCAATAGTTGCTCTTGCCCAAGCGCACCAGGTGGGGTTCGTCCAGCGCGTAGTGCACGGGCAGCAAAGACAAGGTGGTCACGCCCAAGCGCTGGAAGTGCGCCACGCTGGCCGGGTGCGCCAAGCCGGCATAGGTGCCGCGCAGGTGCTCAGGCACACCCGGGTGGCTTTGGCTGAAGCCCTTGACGTGCACCTCGTACAGCACCATGCGGCCCTTGGGCCGGCGCGGCCTGCCCAGGCTCAAGGTCTGCCGTTCAGAGGCGTCTAGGCCCTTGACCACCCGCGCCTTCAGCGCAAGGGCGCCGTTGTCGCGGGCATCCGGTATGCGGTGGCCGTCCGGGTGTCCGCTGACGTAGCCGAGGTGTTCGTCCCGGCGCTCGAAGCGCCCCACGATCTCGCGGGCACACGGGTCCAGCAGCAACTTGGCGGCATTGAAGCGGTGCCCTTGTTGAGGCGCGTAGGGGCCGTGTGCCCGCGAGATCGTGGGGCGCTTCG
>RGEP01000300.1 GCA_009918225.1 Betaproteobacteria bacterium
TTGTGATGGCCACGTTTGCGCATGCGGTCAATCCCAGTCTGGTCACCAAGCTGCCATTTGACACCGAACGCGCCTTTGCCACAGTGGGCATGGTGGCCCGTGGTCCCAACGTTTTGGTGGTACGCACGGACAGCTCTCTCAAATCCCTGCGTGACGTGCTGGAGCAAGCTCGGGCATATCCACAGGCCAGCAACAAACTGCGCGCGCTGGGCGTGACCTCCCCCGAGCGTTCACCCGTATGGCCTCACATCCCCGCCATCGCCGAATTTGTGCCGGGCTACAGCGTGGAGAGTTGGTACGGCTTGTTGGCCCCTGCCGGCACGCCCTCCGACGTCGTCGCCCGCTTGCACATGGCGATGGTGCAGGCCACGCAATGGGCTGACTTCAAACGCAAGCTCGAGCTCGAAGGCCTGATGGTGGACGCGAGCACCCCCCAGGAATTCGACGCGTATATTCGCCGCGAGGAAGCCCGCTGGCGTCGCATTGTCAAAGACAATCGCATCAAACCCGATTGATAGCAAACATCCTCTTGCTGGAACTCCATGGATTACACACTCATTGAACTGCAGGTCACGCAAGGGATTGCCCTGCTGACACTCAACCGACCGGACAAACGCAATGCCATGAGTGATGGCATGCGCTCAGAGTTCATCCATGCACTCGAGCGCATCACCGCTGACAAGAGCATTCAGGCCTTGGTCCTCACCGGGGCGGGCAAAGGGTTTTGCGCGGGGGGTGACATCAGCGGCATGCAACAGCGGATGAATGCACCGGCGGGCGAGGTGGGGTTCAACGGCTGGCATCGTCAGCAGCGCGTGCACCATGCCCAGTCACTGCTGCACACTTGCCCCAAACCTGTCATTGCCGCAGTGAATGGGGCAGCCTCGGGTCTGGGTGCAGACACGGCACTGGCATGCGACTTCATCATCGCCAGCGAGTGGGCCAGCTTCACCTGGTCGTACATTCACCGCGGCATCATTCCGGACGGCGGGGGCATGTACTTCCTGCCGCGCCGAGTGGGCTTGTCCATGGCCAAGCAACTGATCCTCAGTAAAACCATTCTGAACCAGACCTTCGAGCTGACCTCGCACGATGTGTTTGCCCAAGGCAGTCAGGCACAGGGCATTTGCTACACGAGCAGCGAACACCGCGCGGCGGTCGCCGCGTTCTTGGCCAAGACGGGACGTTGAGGACGCTCTGCATGAATGCGATTTCGCGTTTGCTTCGTCCTGCCAGTGTGGCGGTGATTGGCGCCTCGGCCGATCCCAGCAAAACATCGGGCCGCCCGATTGCCTATCTCGCCAAGCACCGGTACGCCGGCTTGATCTACCCCGTCAACCCCAAGGTGGACAAAATAGGCGAGTGGGCCTGCTACCCCGATATCGCAGCCTTACCAACCGTGCCCGATGTAGCCCTGGTGCTGCTGGGCGCAGACCGGGCCGAGCATGCCGTGCGCGAGTTGTCCTCACGCGGGTGTCCGGCTGCGATTGTGCTGGCCAGCGGGTACTCTGAAACAGGCGAGGCCGGCGCAGCGCGCCAGGAACGCTTGATCGAGGCCGCAGGCTCCATGCGCTTGCTCGGACCCAACACCATTGGACTGGTCAACCTGACCGACAACATTGTGCTGTCGCCATCCGGGGCGTTGGAGATGGACCACTTTCCCGTGGGATCCATTGGCGTGGTGTCACAAAGCGGCGGCATTCTGGGGTCGGTGCTGTCGCGCGCCGCCGCGCGTGGCATCGGGCTGTCCAAGCTCATTTCCACCAGCAACGAGGTCGATCTGGGCCTGGCGGATTTCATCGACCATCTGGCAGACGACCCTGCCACCTCGGTGATTGCCCTCTACATTGAAAGCGTGCGCCATCCGGATCGCTTCCGCGCCGCTTGCCTGAAGGCCGCACATGCCGGCAAACCCGTGGTCGCCTTCAAGATCGGGCGCTCCGAGGCCGGCGCACGTGCCGCCGTGTCCCACACAGGCGCCATGGCCGGGTCGGATCGGATGTATGACGCCTTCTTCCGCCAGCTGGGCGTGATTCGGGTGCAGCATTTTTCAGAGTTGCTCGATGTGCCAGCCGCACTGGCCACCGGTCGACACCTGGCGGGCAACCGGGTCGCCATCCTGACCTCCACGGGGGGTGCTGGCACGCTGGTCTCTGACGAATTGGGCTTGGCCGGGTTTGAAACCCCCGCGCCCGACGCCCCCACGGCGGCCACCTTGCGGGCTTTGAACACGGGCACCGAAGCCGTGCTGGATCGCAACCCGATTGATGTCACCCTGGCAGGACTGCGACCTGACTTGCTGCGCGGCGCCATCCAAACCCTGCTGGCCAGCCCCACTTACGATGCCCTGACCATCATCGTGGGCTCCTCGGGTCTCGCGCAGCCCGAACTCATGGCGGGTGCCTTGCAAGACTGTCTGCCCGCTTCCGA
>RGEP01000004.1 GCA_009918225.1 Betaproteobacteria bacterium
CGCCTCTGCACCCTGGACCAGGCTGGGATAGACCACCACCTCCACATGCGGCGCCCGGCGGGCCATGACGGCCAACACGTCGCGCAGCGCCGCAGCCTGCAAAGAAGAAATGACCCCAACGCGCCGAGGATGGGCCGGCAAGGCCTGTTTGGTCTGGGGATCAAACAATCCTTCGGCCTGCAGGCGGCCCTTCAGACGCAGGAACTCTTCATAGAGCGAGCCTGCGCCCACCAGGTGCAGGGACTCCACGATGAACTGAAGGTCGCCGCGCGGCTCGTAGAGGGCCAGTCGCCCCACGGCTTCGACCTTCATGCCATCGCGAGGCACAAAACTCAGTTGTGCCGCCGAGCGCTTGAACAGCGCGCAGCGGATCAGGGCCTCATGCCCCTGGGCATCCTTGAGACTGAAATAGCGATGGCCGCTGGCTGCTTGGGTACAGGCGCTCAGTTCTCCGGTGACACGCACCGTGCCAAAACGCGCCTGCAGGGCGTCGCCCACGGCTTGCACGAGGGCGGCAACGCCCCAAACCCGCGTGGCAGCACTGCGCTCAGAGGTAGGATTCATGGGTGCGCCCCTTGGCGCGAAAGGTCGAGTACTCCACAAGCACGAGAAGATCGGTGTTTCACGGCACTATGGCCTTGGAAACCCAGTATTTATGTTCCAAGCCATTGATTAAAAACATCTTTTTCCCGATGAACGAAAACACACCGGGCCTCCGAACTCCAACAGGGTGCACCGACCCCAGGCGGGATCCGAGTTACCCACAAAGTTATCCACAGGCCGCCAGGGTCTCCCCGCAAGTGGACAGGCCGTCTTGGTCATGATACCGGTCAGCCGCCCCGCGTCGAACCGCTTGCAGTCCGCGCTACAGGCCCTGCAACACGTGTGGTGGCGGCCAGCGTTTGAGGCGGGTTGGGGCGTACGGCTGATTTTGGTGCCCTTGTCTTGGCTGTATCGGGCATTGGCAGCGGGCCACCGCCGATGGACACGTCCCGCCTCTCGGCCGCCTCACACGGCTGCGGTGCCAACCCTGGTGGTGGGGAACTGGGTGGTGGGCGGTGCCGGCAAGACACCCACCACCCTGGCCCTGCTGGCGCATCTGCAGAACCGCGGCTGGACACCCGGCGTCGTCTCTCGGGGCTTTGGCCGTTTGGGCCAAACCGTGCAGCGGGTGGACCCCCTGGTGCACAAGGCCCAAGAGGTGGGCGACGAGCCCCTGCTGGTGGCGCGCCGCAGTGGGGTGCCCGTGGTGGTGGGACCTGACCGCCAGCGCGCCCGTGATTGGCTCTTGCAAACCGCGCCCGAGGTGGACATCGTGGTGGCCGACGATGGCCTCCAGCACCATCGTTTGTGGCGTGACCTGGAGGTGGTGGTCGTGGACGAGCGCGGTGCCGGCAATGGCTGGTGCCTGCCCGCTGGGCCCTTGAGAGAGCCCGTGCCCGCACGCCCATCTGAGCACATGCTCGTGCTGTACAGCAGTGGCGCGGCCTCGCTGGCCCTCTGCGGCTACTGCGCGCAGCGACATCTCTCCGGGGTACAGAGCCTCCAAGACTGGCTGCTGCGCCGTCCGTGCCCGCCCGACGGCGGATGGGGCGAACTAAAGGGCCAAGCCCTGCATGCGGCTGCCGGAATCGCAGTGCCCGAGCGCTTCTTCTCCGCCTTGCGCCGACAGGGGCTGCGGCTGGAGCAGACCTACGCCTTGCCCGACCATGATGCTTGGGATGGCATGCCTTGGCCGGCTCATGCAGCTGACGCCATCGTGACGGAAAAAGATGCGGTCAAACTGGCCGCCTGCACGGCCGCCTTTGCGAGCACCCGGGTCTGGGTGGCGCGGCTAGACTTGGACCTGCCCCACGATTTCACTGCCGAGTTGGACCGCCGCCTGCAAGCGCTGCGCCGGCCCCAGCCGTCTACTGCCTGAACCATGGACAACCGCCTGATCGAGCTCCTCGTATGCCCCCTGTGCAAGGGACCCTTGAGCCTGCGCCGTGATGAGGCCCAGCGCCCGGTGGGATTGGCCTGTGCGGTCGACCGGCTGGTGTTTCCGATTCGAGACGGTATCCCGGTGATGCTGGAGTCTGAAGCCCTGCCCTTGGAGGCCGAGGGCCAGCATCCGTGAGCTTTCGCGTCATCATCCCGGCGCGCCTGTCGTCTACCCGCCTGCCCCACAAGCCGCTGGCCGACCTGCATGGCCTGCCCATGGTGGTGCGTGTGGCCCAGCAGGCGCAGCGCAGTGCCGCCTCGCAGGTGGTGGTGGCGGCTGACGACGCCTCCATCGTGCAGGCTTGCCGTGATCATGGTGTGGACGCCCTCCTGACCCGGCGAGACCACCCCAGTGGCAGCGATCGCCTGGCCGAGGCCTGCGCACTGCTCGGTTGCAGCGGCCAAGAGGTGGTCGTGAACCTGCAAGGCGATGAGCCCTTGATGCCGCCCGAGCTGATCAATGCCTGCGCGCAAATGCTGCTGGCGCAGCCCGGCTGTGTGATGAGCACCGCGGCACACCGGATCAGACCCTGAGCGAAGCGCCCTCGGCGGTTCTGCGCCACATCGGCTTGTACGCTTACCGGGCCGATTTCCTCCTGCGGTTTCCGGCGATGCCGACGAGCCCGCTGGAGCAGGCTGAAATGTTGGAGCAATTGCGGGTGCTGTGGCACGGCCACGACATTGCCGTGCACGTCACCGACCGCTCCCCGGAAGCGGGGGTGGACACACCAGAGGACCTCGAACGGGTACGGCGGCACCTGGCAGCCACCGCTTGAGGCAAGCCCCCGTCAGCGCTTTCCAGGGGTGGGCGTGTTATTCTGATTCGAGGAGAACACCAGACCATGAGACTCATCCTGTTGGGCGCACCGGGCGCCGGAAAAGGCACGCAAGCCGCCTTCATTTGCCAGAAGTACGGCATCCCCCAGGTGTCCACTGGCGACATGCTGCGTGCGGCCGTCAAAGCCGGTACGCCCCTGGGGCTGGAAGCCAAAAAGGTGATGGACTCCGGCGGCTTGGTCAGCGACGGCATCATCATCGGCTTGGTCAAGGAGCGCATAGCGCAAGCCGACTGTGCCAATGGCTTTCTGTTCGATGGCTTCCCGCGAACGATTCCGCAGGCCGAAGCCATGAAGCAGGCCGGTGTGCCTCTGGACATCGTGCTGGAGATTGATGTCCCCGATGTGGCCATCATCGAACGCATGAGTGGCCGTCGGGTGCACGTGGCCTCGGGTCGCACGTACCATGTGAAGTTCAATCCGCCCAAGGTCGCCGGCAAAGACGACGCCACAGGGGAAGACCTCATCCAGCGCGATGACGACAAGGAAGAAACGGTGCGCAAGCGATTGGATGTCTATCAAAGCCAAACCCGCCCCCTGGTCGACTACTACTCGCAGTGGGCTGCTACGGGTGACGCCAAGGCTCCGCGCTATGCCAAGATCAGCGGGTTGGGCTCGGTCGATGAGATTACCCAGAGGGCCTTGGCTGCCCTGGGCTGAGCCCCCACCCCATCCACCACGGCGACGCACAGTCGCCGTTTTCATTTCAGGCGGACTGCGGCCACCAGCAGAGCAACCATCCACAAACAGAGGGACCCACACATGGACATCAAGGGCAAGGTCTTCATCGTCACTGGCGGTGCATCGGGCTTGGGAGAAGGTACGGCACGCATGATTGCGTCACGTGGCGGACTGGTCGTGATCGCCGACCTCCAAGAAGAAAAGGGCCGCGCCTTGGCAGCCGAACTCGGCGGTGCATTCGTCAAGTGCGACGTGTCCAGTGAAGACGACGGGAAGTCGGTGGTGGCCAAAGCCACGGCCATGGGCAAGCTGATGGGCCTGATCAACTGTGCGGGCATTGCCACAGCGGCCAAGACCGTGGGCAAGGACGGCGCACACGCCCTGTCCCTGTACACCAAGACCATCATGGTCAACCTGGTGGGCAGTTTCAACATGATCCGGCTGGCCGCAGAAGCCATGAGCCGCAACGAACCCGAAGCCACCGGAGAGCGCGGGGTGATGATCAGTACCGCCAGCGTGGCGGCCTACGACGGCCAGATCGGGCAGGCGGCTTACTCCGCCTCCAAGGGTGGCATCGTGGGCATGACCTTGCCCATCGCACGTGACCTGGCGCGTAACGGCATCCGCAACATGACGATTGCCCCGGGCATCTTTGGCACGCCCATGTTGTTTGGCATGCCCCAAGAGGTGCAAGACGCGCTGGCTGCCGGCGTGCCCTTCCCCAGTCGCCTGGGCACGCCACAGGACTATGCCAAGCTCGCCCAGCACATCATCGAGAACGACATGCTCAACGGCGAGGTGATCCGGCTGGATGGGGCGATTCGTTTGCCACCCAAGTGAAATTGGTCGGGGCGAGAGGATTCGAACCTCCGACCCTCTGCTCCCAAAGCAGATGCGCTACCAGGCTGCGCTACACCCCGAACGGCCTGGATTGTAGAGTGCTGCAGCACCGTCAGGCTGGAATGCGCGGTGGCGCGATGCCTGAATGGAGGATCACCCCTGGGCGTGGCGCTTGAGTGCGGCGGCGCGTATGGCCTGCAGCGTGGTGCGAGAGGTGCTCACATCCGTGGGCAACTTGAGATGGATCAGCGTTGGGCCCCGGTGCTGCAGCGCCCGCACCAATGCGGGCTCAAAGTCTTCGGTTCGCTCCACCGTGTCAGCGGCCCATCCGTACGCACGAGCCAAGGCGGCAAAGTCAGGGTTGTAGAGATCGCTGCCGCTCACCCGCCCGGGATACTCGCGTTCCTGGTGCATGCGGATGGTCCCGTAACTGCCGTTGTCCACCACGATGCTGATCAGCGCAGCGCCGTGTTGGCCAGCGCCATAACCGGTGGCCGTGGCCAACTCCTGCCCGTTCATCAGAAAGTCGCCGTCGCCCGCGAGGTTGATGACCACCCTTGAGGGCTGGGTCAAAGAAGCCGCCACCGCCGCCGGCAGTCCGTAACCCATGGCGCCGGAGGTGGGCGCCAGTTGGGTCTTGCCCACCTGCGCCAGGCCTGGGTAGCGCAGATAACGGTGCAGCCAGCCCGAAAAGTTGCCGGCTCCATTGGTGTAGACCGTGTCTTGCGGCGCCAGCCGCTCGATGGTCTTCACCACCACCGCCATGTCCATGGGCTGCACCGGCACATGCTCGCGGTTGCGCGCGTAGTCGGCCACCGCCGATTCGGTCCACGCTGACCAGGCTGGCGCGTGGCCCGGCGTTCCCAACGCGGCCAGCACCTCATCCATGCACGACAGCGAGGCCTGCAGCAAGACATCGGCAGCGTACACACGGCCCAGTTCCTCGGCACCCGCATGCAGGTGGACCAGGCGTTGGTGGGGCTGCGGCGCTTGCAACAAGGTATAGCCGCCGGTGGTCATTTCCCCCAGTCGCACGCCCAAGGCCATCACCAGATCGGCTTGGCGGATCCGCTCGGCCAGGGCCGGGTTGATGCCGATCCCGGCATCGCCCACATACAAAGGGTGCCGGTTGTCGAACGTGTCCTGAAAGCGAAGTCCGCAGGACACCGGAAGGTTCCAGGCTTGCGCGAATGCCTGCAGGGACAAGGCTGAAGCCTGGGTCCAGCCGCTGCCGCCGGCAATCACCAAGGGCCTCTGGGCCGTCTCGAGCAGCGCCCGCCACCTCGCCAGGTCTGATGCTGCTGGCACGGTGCGCGCAGGCTCCACCCGCGGCAGAACCGGTGCATCGGTCAGCCCAAACATGACATCCTCCGGCACGGCCAACACCACCGGGCCCGGGCGGCCTTGCAGGGCGGTATGAAATGCGCGCGCGATGTACTCGGGCAGACGGTCCGCATCGCCCACCTCGGCAGCCCACTTGGCCATTCCCAAGGTACCGGGGCCGAAGAATTGGCGGTAATCCAACTCTTGGAAGGCCTCGCGGTCCCTGAACTCGGAGCCAACCTGCCCCACGATCACCACCATCGGCGTGCTGTCCTGGAATGCAGCGTGAATACCGATGGAGGCGTTGCTCGCACCGGGCCCACGCGTGACCATGCACACGCCCGGCCGGCCGGTGAGCTTGCCGTGGGCTTCAGCCATGAAAGCCGCACCGCCTTCTTGGCGACAGGCAATGAATCGGATGCGGCCTTGGTGGACGTGAAAGCCGTCCAAGGCGGCCAGAAAACTCTCACCGGGCACCCCAAAAACCGTGTCCACGCCCTGGGCCAGGAGGGCCTCCACGATGACGTGTCCGCCCTGGCGGGGGTGCAGCGGCGTTGCGGGCGGCAGCACCTGTCCTGCAGCAAGTCCACCGGGGCTCATTGCGCTGCCCCAGGCGCCGCTGCGCTCGGTGGCTGCAGCCCACGTCCCACCCAGGCCGCGGAGGCCACGCCGAGGAGCAAAGCGCTGGCCGCGCCTACAAACAGGCTGCTGGCGCCGCCATGGTCCAGCAACCAGCCAAACACCGGGGCCGACACGGCAAAACCCACATCGAGCCCGGAATACACGGTTCCATAAACGCGGCCGGTCGCACCTGCAGGGGCTGCCTTGCGGATGAGCATGTCACGCGAGGGCCCCGCCAAGCCGCTGCCCAACCCGGCCATCGCCACCAACAGGCCACTGAGCACGGCAGGCAGCCACCCCGACCCAGCCACCAGGAGCATGGCCGCCGAGGCACTGAGCGCCAGGGCGATGTTGCGCTCCAGGCGCGGCGAGGACTTCACCACAAAGCCCCCCAACACCATGCCCACCGCACTGGCCACCATGTAGCCGGTGATCATGAGGGCCAGCCAGGTCAAGGGCTCGCTGTACAGGCGGCCCAAGGCCGGGCCCAAGAAGCTTTGCACGGCCGCCAGCGAACACGTGCTCCAAAAGAAGAATGAAAAGCACACCCACACCGAGGGCAATCGCAAAAAGGCCAAGGCAGAAACGGAGGGCGCTGAGGGCGGCTTGGCCACTGCAGCGGGCGCCGCCTGCACACCGGGCACGCCCGGCCCACCGAGGGGCGGCTTCAGGGCCGCAGAACGACACCACAGCAGCGCGGCCACCAACACGGCCCACAGGCCACACGCCACCATCGACCAGCGCCACGAGCCCGTGGCCGCAGCCACGCCAGCGATGACCAACGGCGCTGCGGCCCAACCCAAGTTGCCGCTGATGCCATGCACGGAAAAGGCATGCCCCAAGCGCGTCGGAGACACACGCTGGTTCAGGATGGAGAAATCGGCCGGGTGAAAAGGCGCATTGCCCACCCCTGCCAGCGCGGCAGCAAGCATGAAGCCCCCATACCCCTGCGCACCGGCGGCCGCCAGGGCCGCCAATGCAAAGCTGGCCATCGCCCCCATCAACACGGGCCAGGCGCCCACGCGGTCGACAAGAAAACCCGCCAAGGCCTGTCCTACCCCCGAAATCACGAAGAAAACCGTGACCAAGAGGCCCAGCTCGGCGTAGCTGAAGCCGTAATCGGCGGCCAGCATGGGAAACAAGGGGGGCAGCAGCAGGTGGAAAAAGTGGGACGTTCCGTGCGCCAAACCCACGAGCCCAATGGTTTCGGCATCCTGGAAGCGGCCGGGGTCAGACGGGGCAGCGGATCCGGACGGGGCGGTGCTGGCTGGGTTCATGCCCCTATCCTAAGCGAGCCCGGCAGGCTCAGCGCGTGGCGCGTACAGTAACGGTCCTACCGCTTGATGGCCATGACCGAAACCCTGCTCTTCGACTACCGGCGCGCCGATGCAGCCGGCACCAGTTGCACCGCCCAGGCCTGGGCCAGGGTGCCCCCGCCATTGGTGCCCGAGCAGCGCCAGGCCGTGCGCGAGCGCATCCGTGAGCAGCTGCAGCGGCAACAGGCAGTCCTGGTGGCTCACTACTATGTCGACGGCGACATCCAAGACCTGGCGTTGGAAACCGGCGGCTGCGTGGCCGATTCGCTGGAGATGGCCCGCTTCGGCCGCGACCATCCCGCGCGCACCCTGGTGGTAGCCGGGGTTCGATTCATGGGTGAAACCGCCAAGATCCTCAGCCCGGACAAGCGGGTTCTGATGCCGGATTTAGAAGCCACCTGCTCGCTGGACCTGGGCTGCCCGCCGGATGACTTCTCAGCCTTTTGCGATGCGCACCCCGACCGCGAGGTCGTTGTGTACGCCAACACCAGCGCCGCGGTAAAGGCACGGGCCGACTGGATGGTCACCAGCTCTTGTGCCATCGACATCGTGCGGCACCTGCATCAGAAAGGGCGCAAGATCTTGTGGGCACCGGATCAACATCTGGGCCGCTACATTCAGCGCCAAACCGGTGCCGACATGCTGATGTGGCAAGGTGCTTGCATCGTGCACGACGAGTTCAAAGGCCTTGAGCTGGAGTTGCTCAAGCGTGAACACCCCCAGGCACGGGTCCTGGTGCACCCTGAAAGCCCCGAATCGGTCGTGGCCCTGGCCGATGTGGTGGGTTCCACCAGCCGTTTGCTCAAGGCGGTGGTCGAAGAGCCCAGCGACACCTTCATCGTGGCCACCGATAACGGCATCCTGCACCGAATGCGCCAACTGGCCCCAGGCAAGCGGCTCATTGAAGCGCCCACAGCGGGCAACAGCGCCACTTGCAAGAGTTGCGCCCATTGTCCCTGGATGGCCATGAATGGTCTGCGGGGCCTCTTAGGCTGCCTGGAACAAGGCCTTGGCGAGATCGCGGTGGACGCGCCGGTGCGCGAGCGGGCCCGGCATTGCATTGAGCGCATGCTGGCCTTCACCATCGACTTGAACGCCTCTGGGCGACAGTCTGCGGCATCAGCCAGTGGGCTGGTCCCCCACATCGGTGCGGCCTGAATCGATGTTTGATTTCAACGAATCACTGGAGCAGGCGCGCCTTCGCAATGTGCGCGATGCCCTGTTGGAAGATCATGGGATATGCGACTGGACCGGCCTGCTGATCCCTCAGGGCCGACGGGTGCTGGCCGATGTGCGCGTGCGCGAAGCCGCCGTCCTGTGCGGGCAGTTGTGGTTTGAAGGCTGTTTGCACAGCCTAGACCCCACGGCCGAGGTCCGCTGGCATTATTCAGAAGGTCAGGACATGCAGGCCGACACCTTGGTCTGCACGATGCAGGCCGATGCCCGCGCCCTGCTGGCTGCCGAGCGCCCCTGCCTGAACTTTCTGCAGGTCTTGTCAGCCACAGCGAGCACCACGCGGGAGCACGTACAGGCCATCGCTGGCGCTTCACCCAACCCCAAGGGCTGTGCAGTGCTGGACACCCGAAAAACCTTGCCCGGACTGAGGCAGGCCCAAAAGTACGCCGTGCGTGTGGGCGGCGGCGCCAACCAGCGCCTGGCCCTGTGGCATGGGATCCTGATCAAGGAAAACCATATTGCGGCCGCCGGGGGCATCGCTGAAGTCATGCGCCAAGCTCTGGCGCTGAAAAGCGGCGTGGAGATTCAGATCGAAGTGGAAAGTTTGGAAGAACTGCAGCAAGCCCTCGAGGCGGGCGCGACCAACGTTCTCATCGACAACTTCTCACTGGCGGCCATGCGTGAAGCCGTCAAGCTGACCGCAGGTCGGGCCTTGCTGGAGGTGTCAGGCGGGGTCACGCTGGATCAACTGCGCGACATCGCCGCCACCGGCGTGGACCGTATTTCCATTGGCAAGCTCACCAAAGACATCCGCGCCGTCGATTTCTCGATGCGGGTGCGCTCAGCGCTCTGAAGGCGCCCCCATCTGGCGTTCACGGTCCTGGCGAACCAGAATTGTGGGGAAACTCACCGGCAGGGTGTGTGGATAGTCCCGGCTGTAGTGCAGGCCCCGGCTCTCTTGCCGCGACAAAGCCGAGCGCACGATGAGCTCAGCACAGTCCACCAAGTTGCGCAGCTCCAGCAGGTCGCGGTTGACGCGGAAGTGGGCGTAATACTCGTGAATCTCAGCCCTTAGCAAGGCGATGCGGTGGTGCGCCCGCTCCAGCCTTTTGGTGGTGCGCACGATGCCGACATAGTTCCACATCATCAGCCGCAGCTCATCCCAGTTGTGGGCAATCACCACCTGCTCGTCTGCATCAGCCACCTGGCTTTCATCCCACGGCGGCAAAGCCGCCATCGACGGCGCGACGGCTTGGGCGATGGCGCCCGCACAGGTCTGACCCAGCACCACGCACTCCAACAAGGAGTTGCTCGCCAAGCGATTGGCGCCGTGCAGCCCGGTGTAGGTGGCCTCACCCACCGCGTACAGGCCGGGCAGGTCGGTGCGGCCTTGAAGGTCGGTCACCACGCCGCCACAGGTGTAGTGCGCCGCCGGCACCACCGGGATGGGCTGACGGGCCATGTCGATGCCCAGGCTCAGGCACCGCGCATGGATCGTGGGAAAGTGGGACTTCAGAAAGTCCTCGCCCAAATGCGTGGCATCCAACCATACGTGGTCCACACCATGCTTCTTCATTTCAAAGTCGATGGCGCGGGCCACGATGTCCCGCGGAGCCAATTCAGCCCGCGCATCGTGGCGCGGCATGAAGCGTGCGGCCTCGCCCTCCAGCCCGGGCACCCGCAGCCAAGCACCCTCGCCCCGCAATGCTTCTGTAATCAGAAAGCTGCGCTCTTGGGGGTGATACAAGCAGGTGGGGTGGAACTGGATGAACTCCATATTGCCCATGCGGCAACCAGCACGCCAGGCCATGGCAATGCCATCACCGGTGGCGGTGTCGGGGTTGCTCGTGTATCGGTATACCTTGCCCACACCTCCCGTGGCCAACACCACCGCACGGGCTGGCAAGGTCTGCACCCGGTCGCTGTCGATGTCCAGGGCATACACACCGTAGCAGCGAGCAGGCTCTGAACGCTTGAGCAACCGCGATGTGATGAGGTCCACCGCCATCCACCGCTCCAACAGCGTGATGCGGGGGTGCCGCCGCGCAGCCTCCAGCAGGGCCTGGTGGATGGCCAGGCCGGTGGCGTCGGCCGCGTGGGCAATGCGGCGCACGGCGTGGCCGCCCTCCTTCGTCAGGTGCAGCCCCAGCGGGCCGTCGGGATCCTCGGAAAAGGCCACGCCTTGTTCCACCAACCACTGGATGGCCTGTGTGCTGTTTTCAGCGATGAACCGAGCGGTGTGCTCATCCACCAGCCCCGCTCCAGCGTCTTGGGTGTCACGTACATGGGACTCAATGCTGTCGTCGGCGCCTAAAACACCCACGATGCCGCCTTGCGCCCAGGCCGTAGCAGCTTCGGACAAGCCGCGCTTGGCCAACACCACCACCGGCATGTGGTCGGCCAGTTGCAAAGCCGTGGTCAGCCCCGCCAAGCCGGCCCCGACCACCACCACGGGTGCGTCAGCGCCGTTCAACGCATCGTCGCTCATGGAGCCATTCTAGAAGCGGGGCCTTAATGCACGACCCGCTCAAAGACGAATGCCCCCTCGTTGACATCCACCGGAATCACATCTTTGGGGCCAAAGCGGCCTTGCAGGATGAGCTTGGCCACTGGATTTTCAATTTGCTGCTGGATGGCCCGCTTCAGAGGGCGTGCACCAAACACCGGATCGAAGCCGACCTTGGCGATCTCAGCCAATGCCGCAGGCGAGACATCCAGCTTGATCTCCATCTTCTCGAGGCGGCTCTCCAGAATGCGCAGCTGAATGCGGGCGATGGACTCAATGTGCTGGGCCTGCAAAGCGTGGAAGACCACGGTCTCGTCGATGCGGTTGAGAAACTCCGGACGGAAGTGGGCCTTGACCTCTGACCAGACCGCCTCACGGATCAACTCCGGGGCCTGGCCCGCCATGTCCATGATGCGGTGAGACCCAAGGTTGCTGGTCATGATGATGACGGTGTTTTTGAAATCCACCGTGCGGCCCTGCCCGTCGGTCAGCCGGCCATCATCGAGCACCTGCAGCAGCACGTTGAACACATCCGGGTGCGCCTTTTCCACCTCGTCAAGCAGCAGCACGCTGTAGGGCTTGCGGCGCACCGCTTCGGTCAGGGTGCCGCCTTCCTCGTAGCCCACGTACCCGGGAGGCGCGCCGATGAGACGGCTCACCGAGTGCTTCTCCATGAACTCGCTCATGTCGATGCGCACCATGTGGTCGTCGCTGTCGAATAAAAAGCCCGCCAAAGCCTTGCACAGCTCGGTCTTGCCTACGCCGGTAGGCCCGAGGAACAGGAAGGATCCCAAAGGACGGTTCGGGTCTGACAGGCCGGCGCGCGAGCGACGGATGGCATCGGCCACGGACACGATGGCTTCATCCTGGCCCACGACACGTTCGTGCAGTTTTTCCTCCATGCGCAAGAGCTTGTCGCGCTCGCCCTGCATGAGCTTGCTGACGGGAATACCGGTGGCACGTGCCACCACTTCAGCAATCTCCTCAGCACCCACCAGCGTGCGCAACAGGCGCGGTCGCTTGTCGCCATCGCCCTTGCCAGATTCCTTGGCTTGGGCAGCCTGCAAGCGCTTTTCCAGCTCGGGCAGCTTGCCGTACTGCAGCTCGGCCACTTTGTTGAAGTCGCCCTTGCGCTTGAGCTCTTCAATCTGGTGGCGAATGCGGTCGATTTCTTCCTTTACCTGCGCCGAGCCTTGGGCTGTGGCCTTCTCGCTCTTCCAAATCTCCTCGAGGTCCGCGTACTCCCGGCCGAGCTTGCCGATTTCTTCTTCGATCAGGGCCAGGCGTTTCTTGGAAGCCTCGTCCTTTTCCTTCTTCACCGCCTCGCGCTCGATCTTGAGCTGAATCAAGCGGCGGTCGAGCTTGTCCATGACCTCGGGCTTGGAGTCGATTTCGATCTTGATCTTGGCAGCAGCCTCGTCGATCAGGTCGATGGCCTTGTCGGGCAAGAAGCGGTCGGTGATGTAGC
Organism: Betaproteobacteria bacterium; assembly: GCA_009918225.1. Taxonomy (GTDB): domain Bacteria; phylum Pseudomonadota; class Gammaproteobacteria; order Burkholderiales; family Burkholderiaceae_C; genus RFTU01. The sequence continues at coordinate 12,751 of RGEP01000004.1, forward strand.
GGTGGGACAACTCGGCCGCAGCCACGATGGCCGGGTCGGTGATTTCAACGCCGTGGTGCACCTCATAGCGCTCCTGCAAGCCCCGCAGGATGGCAATGGTGGCCTCAACCGAAGGCTCATCGACCAAGACCTTTTGGAAGCGCCGCTCCAGCGCCGCGTCCTTTTCCACGTGTTTGCGGTACTCATCGAGCGTGGTGGCTCCGATGCAGTGCAACTCGCCGCGTGCGAGGGCGGGCTTGAGCATATTGCCCGCATCGATCGCACCCTCGGCCTTGCCGGCACCCACCATGGTGTGGATCTCATCGATGAACAGGATGATGCGACCCTCATCGGCTGCGACTTCCTTGAGCACGGCCTTCAGGCGTTCTTCGAATTCGCCGCGGAATTTGGCGCCGGCCAACAAGCCCGCCATATCCAGCACCAGGACCCGCTTGTCCCGCAAGGTGTCAGGCACCTCGCCGTTGACGATGCGCTGGGCCAGGCCTTCCACAATGGCCGTCTTGCCCACACCGGGCTCTCCAATCAGCACGGGGTTGTTCTTGCTGCGCCGCTGCAGCACCTGGATGGCGCGTCGGATCTCATCGTCGCGGCCAATCACCGGATCCAGTTTGCCCATCCGGGCCCGCTCCGTGAGGTCCAGGGTGAATTTCTTCAAGGCCTCGCGTTGCCCCTCGGCCTCAGCCGAATCGACCTTGGCATCGCCACGAACGGCCCGGATGGCCGCCTCCAAACCCTTGCGGGTCAGCCCGTGGCCGCGCACCACGGCTCCAAAATCACCCTTGGAATCGGCCAAGGCCAGCAGCAGCATTTCGCTGGCAATGAACTGGTCACCGCGCTGAGCGGCCTCTTTCTCAGCTTGTTGAAACAGCTGAACCAATTCTCGTCCAACCTGCACCTGCCCACCTTGAACCTGGGGCAAGGCAGCCAAGGCGGTATCGGCTGCCGTCTTGAGGGCAGTAACGTTGCCGCCGGCCCGCTCAATCAAGGACCGTGGGCCGTCGGCCTGGGCCAACAAAGCCCCGAGCAGGTGCACCGGTTCGATGTAGGGATGCTCGCGGGTCACCGCCAGGCTTTGAGCGTCCTGCAGGGCCTGTTGCAAGGTTGTGGTGAGCTTGTCCAAACGCATGGTGAACTCCTTCCTCGTTCGCATGTGGTGCGGGTCGCCAGGAATTCAAGAGGCGCCGGCTTGGGCACAATCCCATGATGTCCATACACCAGCTCTCCGTCATCTACCAAGCCGACCACGACCGGCTGTTGCTGCGGGTGAGAACCCGTGACGAACGGCTGTTTGAACTGTGGCTGACCCGCCGGCTGATGCTGCGTCTTTGGCAGCCCTTGCAGAACACGGCCAGCGCTGCAGCCCTGGGCGTCGCCTCAAAGGGGTCCACCATCCTGCCCGAAGCCCGGGACATGATGACCCAAGCCCTGCGCGACCAGGCCAAACAGTCGGCCGACTTCGCCTCGCCATTCGATGACCAGTCTGCTGAACGCCCGCTGGGTGAACATCCCATGCTGGTGGCCGCTGTGGACCTGAAGCACGATGGGCAGGGCCTGGTCGGCGTTTCATGGCGCGATGCTCAGGGCCGCGACTTGTCCCTTAACCTCACCCATGACCTTCTGCACAACCTGCTGACCCTGGTCGAGCAGGCCTTGTCCCAGTCAGAGTGGGGTTTGATTGCCCCGCAGGGCACACCCTCAGCACCTGCAGCCGAGGCCACCGGCACCCCGCGCGTCTTGAACTAAGGCCTTAGCCCGCGTTGGAGGCCACGATACCCCAACGGGCCAAAGCCTGGTCATCGCTGACCCGCGCATCCACCCATTGGGCGCCCTGGGGCGTATGCTCTTTCTTCCAGAACGGCGCCTGGGTCTTGAGGTAGTCCATGAGGAATTCACACGCCTTGAAGGACTCACCTCGGTGCGCGGAGGCCACGACCACCAGCACGATTTGCTCGCCAGGCCCTAAAGGGCCCACCCGGTGGACGACCCGGGCAGCGCGGATGTCAAAGCGGGCGAAGGCCTGGTCGATCATGGCCTCGATGGCCGCTTCGGTCATCCCAGGATAGTGCTCCAACTCCAAGCAGCGAATAGCGGCCGCTGGGTCTGCCACCGCCCCACCCATGCGATCGCGCACCGTGCCCACAAAGCTGGTGATAGCCCCCACGCCCAAGTCCTGGTCGCGCACAGCCGTGACCTCTCGGGACAGGTCAAAGTCTTCGGTTTGGATGGATACCCGCGGCACGCCCACCTCACCCCCCCGTGACCGGCGGAAAAAAAGCCACCTCCGCGCCATCGGGCACGTCCGCCTCATCGCCTGCCATGACCTGGTTGACGGCACACCGTACCGCCTTGCCGTGCTGCAAGGCTTGTGCATGGGCGGCGCTGGATTCGCTCAAGCGTGCACGCAACTGCGCCACTGTCAGGGGCGACGGCAACCCCTGCAGCTCTTGCCGCTCACCCAGGGCTTCACGCAAGGATGCGAAATAGCGGATGGTCAGGTTCATGGCAAATCAAGAGGCCTGCTTCAAGCGAACAAAAGGTCTGCAAACGACAGAAACCGCACCACTTGACCCTGTGCAATGGCGGCGCCGGGGGCATTGTCGACCAGCCCGTCGGCCCACACCGCCGAGGTCAAGACACCCGAGCTTTGATTGGGGAATAGGTCCAAGCCGCCCTGCCCGTTCAACCGAGCGCGCAGGAACTCTCGCCGGCGATCCGGCTTGGGCCAATTGAAGTCCGCGCGCAGCAGCTGGGGCTTGAATGCTTGCGGGGACATGCCCTGCATAAAGCGCAGCAGCGGGGCCACGGCCACCAGAAAGGTCACGAAACTCGACACCGGGTTGCCCGGCAGGCCCACGAAGAGGGCCTGCTGATGGCCTCCCGTGCGTACCGATCCAAAGGCCAGCGGCTTGCCCGGCTTGATCGCCATCTGCCACGAGTCCAGGTGGCCTTCGGCCTGAACCGCAGGCTTGATGTGGTCTTCTTCACCCACCGACACCCCACCGGAGGTCAGGATCAGGTCGTGTCCCTGGGCCGCTTGCCGCAACACCGCCCGGGTCGCATCCAATCGGTCGGGCACGATGCCGAAGTCGGTCACCTCACAACCTGCTGCCAGCAGCAAGCCCCGAAGGGTGTAGCGGTTGGAGTTGTAGATCGCGCCTGGTCGCATCTGCTCGGGGCTGATTTCGCCGGGCATCACCAGTTCATCGCCTGTGGAAAACAGCGCCACGCGGGGCCTGCGCAGCACCACCACCTCCGCGCATCCCACGGATGCCGCCAGGCCCATGGCCTGTGGCGTCAAGCGGCTGCCGGCGGCCAAGACCTCTGACCCCGCCTGCACATCCTCGCCCCGTCGTCGGATCCACTGGCCCGGCTGAGGACTGGCCTGCACCACCACACAACCCAGGCCCTGGCCGTCTTCAGCTGCCAGGGCTTCGCATTGCTCCTGCATGACCACAGCATCCGCACCCGGCGGAAGCTGCGCCCCGGTAAAGATCCGGGCGACCGTGCCCGGCTCCAGCGCGGAACCGACTTGGCCGGCGGGTATGCGCTGGCTCACCGGCAAGCGGGTTCCCGGCTCAAGCACATCACGGCAGCGCACGGCATAGCCGTCCATCGAGGTGTTGTCACCCGGGGGCACGTCTATCAGCGAGCGTATCGGCTGCGCCAGGATGCGCCCTGCGGCGTCCAGCAGATTGACCGTCTGAACTTCACGGATGCGCCCCGCCTGAGCGCCGCTGAACAGACGCTCCAGCGCCTCATCCAAGGTCATCAGAGGGCTACCGGGCTTCATATCGTGTACCACCGAGCCTGAGCCGTCTCTTGGCGCTTCACCTCAAGTCCGCACGGTCGCGCGAACGCCATCAGGCATGCGCCTCGATGTAGGCCTTGACCCGCGCGACATCCGCCGGCAGCACGGTGTAGCGCTTGGGCAAGGACTCAATGCCTTGCAGGGCAGCCGGTCGATCGGGCTCACAGCCCAGGGCCTCCACCAGTGTTTGCGCAAACTTGGCCGGCAGTGCAGTCTCCAGGACCAACATCGGCACACCAGTGGCCGTCCACTGCCGGGCCACGCGCAGCCCATCGGCCGTGTGGGTGTCGATCATGAGGCCAAATCGCTGATGGGTGTCGCGGATGGTGTCCAAGCGGTTGGCGTGCGTGCTCGAACCGGACACGGCCCAATTGATCGAGTTCACGGTGCCGATGTGCCAATGCGCCTTGAAGTCCAGATCATTGGAAACCGCCTTGACGATGTCCTGGCAGTCATCAAACACGCCCTCAATGGCGATGTTGTGGATGTTGGCGTCCTGCAAGCTGAACATCTGCGCCTGCTGAAAAGGGCTCATCCGGTTGTGGGGGCTGAGCATGAAGACCTTTACGCCCTTCTTGCCCTTCATGGCGTACTCGGCCGCACTGCCGGTGTCACCGCTGGTGGCCCCTAGGATGTTCAGGACCTGCGAACGCCGACCCAATTCGTATTCAAACAGTTGGCCCAGCATCTGCATGGCCATGTCCTTGAAGGCCAGCGTGGGGCCGTTGGACAGGGCCTGCAGGCTCAATCCGCCTTCGAGGGGCTTGAGCGGCACGATCGCTTCGGTGCCGAAAACCGCTCGGTTATAGGCACGGCCACACATGGCCCGCAGATCAGGGCTTGGGATGTCATCGATGTAGAGCGACAACAGGGCGAAAGCGAGCTCGGCATAGCCCTGTTCTCGCCAGACGGCGCGCAGCCGACCCAAGGCGGCCCGGTCGATTTGTGGATAGTGCTCGGGCAGGTACAAACCGCCATCGGGCGCCAAGCCTTCCAGCAGGATTTCGGAAAAGCGTTTGCGGCCCGGGTGTCCGCGGGTGCTGAGGTAGCGCATCAGGCCAGCTCTTCTTTGCGCAAGCGCACGATGGGTGCCAGCACGCTGGCCAAGGACTGCATCTTCTCCAGGGCGCCGTTCATGCGACCCTCGGTGGTGTCGTGCGTGAGGATGATCAGGTCGGTCTGTTTCTCACCTTCGGCCGACTCGCGCTGGAGCACGGCGTCGATGGAGATGTCGTGCGCAGCCAGCAAGCTGGTGATCTGCGCCAAGACGCCAGCACGGTCGGCCACCACCAAGCGCAGGTAGAAGGACGTGATCACCTGGCCCATGTCCAGAACCGGGGTGTCGGCCAGTTCACCCGGCTGGAATGCGAGATAGGGCACGCGGTGGCCGTGATCGGCCGTGTGCAGCCGGGTGATGTCCACCAGATCGGCGATCACAGCCGAGGCGGTGGGCTCGGCACCAGCCCCTTTGCCGTAGTACAGCGTAGTCCCTACGGCATCGCCCTGAACCACCACAGCGTTCATGGCCCCTTCCACATTGGCAATCAGCCGCTTGGCCGGCACCAAGGTGGGGTGCACCCGCAGCTCAATACCGCCCACATCATCGCGGCGGCGGGTAATGCCCAGCAGCTTGATGCGGTAACCGAGTTGTTCGGCGTAACGGATGTCCGTGGCCTGCAGTTGCGTGATGCCCTCCACATGGGCCTTGTCGAAGCGCACCGGCACGCCGAAGGCTAAGGAGGCCAGCAGCGTGGCCTTGTGTGCGGCGTCTACGCCTTCGATGTCGAAGGTGGGATCGGCCTCGGCGTATCCCAGCCGCTGGGCCTCAGCCAGCACCACGCCGAAGTCCAGCCCCTTGTCGCGCATCTCCGACAGGATGAAGTTGGTGGTGCCGTTGATGATCCCGGCAATCCACTGGATGCGGTTGGCGGTCAGGCCCTCGCGCAAGGACTTGATGATGGGAATGCCACCGGCCACTGCGGCCTCGAAGGCCACCGTCACCCCGCGCGCCTGCGCCGCGGAGAAGATCTCCGAGCCGTGTACCGCCAGCAAGGCTTTGTTGGCCGTCACCACATGCTTGCCAGCAGCAATGGCCTCCAACACCAGGGTACGGGCGATGCCGTAGCCACCAATCAACTCGACCACGATGTCGATGTCTGCACGCGCAATGGCTTGTCGGGCGTCGGCCACCACGTCGGCTCGGCCCTGCACGATTTCTTGAGCACGTGCGGTATCCAGGTCGGCGACCACGGCCACCTCAATTCCGCGACCAGCACGGCGGCGGATTTCCTCTTGGTTGCGGGCCAATACCTCGAAAGTGCCTCGCCCGACGGTGCCGATGCCCAAGAGGGCGACTTTGATCGAATTCATATCCCGTTTCTTTCGGCCGCTCAGGCGGCGCAGCACAACAAAACTCAGGCGTGGCGCCGCCGGTAGAGGTCCAGGAAGCGCGCAATTCGGCCCACTGCCTCGGTCAGGTCATCCGCGTTGGGCAAAAACACCAATCGGAAATGATCGGGCTGCGGCCAATTAAAGCCGGTTCCCTGCACGATCAACACCTTTTCCTGCGCCAGCAAGTCGTAAGCGAACTGCTGGTCATCGGCAATGGGGTAGAGCTTGGGATCGAGCCTGGGGAACATGTAGAGCGCCGCTTTGGGCTTGACGCAGCTGACACCCGGGATCTCGGTCAACAAGCGGTGGGCAAGGTCGCGCTGACGACACAGACGCCCCCCAGGGGCCACGAGGTCCTTGATGCTCTGGTAGCCGCCCAGCGCGGTTTGGATGGCCAGTTGCCCGGGGGTGTTGGAACACAAGCGCATCGAGGCCAACATGTTCAGCCCCTCGATGTAATCCCGCGCGCGCTTCTTCTGACCCGAAACCACCATCCACCCAGCACGATAGCCGCAACTGCGGTAGTTTTTGCTCAGGCCGTTAAAGGTGAGAAACAGAACGTCATCGGCCAGGGAGGCGATGCTGGTGTGGGTGTGGCCGTCGTAGAGGGTCTTGTCGTAGATCTCATCGGCGAACACGATGAGTTGGTGTTGACGTGCCAGTTCCACAATGCCCCGCAACACCTCGTCTGGGTACAGAGCGCCAGTAGGGTTGTTCGGGTTGATCACCACGATGCCCTTGGTGCGCGGCGTGATCTTGCGCTTGATGTCCTCCAGATCGGGCATCCAGTCGCTTTGCTCATCACACAGGTAGTGCACGGGATGGCCACCCGACAAGGACACGGCCGCCGTCCACAAGGGATAGTCCGGCGCCGGCACCAGAATCTCGTCGCCGTTGTCCAAGAGGCCGTTGAGGGCCATGACGATCAGCTCGGAGGCGCCGTTGCCGAGGTAGACGTCGTCCACCGTCACGCCGCTGATGTTCTTTTCCTGTGTGTAGTGCACCACGGACTTGCGCGGCGCGAACAGGCCCTTGCTGTCCGTGTAGCCGGCGGCGTGGGCGAGATTGCGGATCATGTCCTGCACGATCTCGTCAGGCGGCTCCAAGCCGAACACCGCCAGGTTGCCGATGTTGAGCTTGATGATCTTTTGGCCCTCTTCCTCCATCTGCCGTGCCTTGTCCAGCACCGGGCCGCGGATGTCGTAGCAGACGTTGGCCAGCTTGCTGGATTTGGCGATCGGGTTCACGGGAGGGGCTCGGTCTGAGGGAAACCTAGAATTTGACCACATGAAGATGCAACCCGACCGCCTCGAGGGCACCAACCTGATCAGCCGCCTGGAGGGCTCGCGCCTGTGGGTGCACCAGACCGGTTTTGAGGGCAGCGTCCTGGTGCCCCACCGGGGGCCGGTCCAGGCCTGGGGACCTCAGCGCTTTGAGGACCTGACCAGCGACCACTTCGGCGCGGCGCTGGCCTTCAAGCCGGAATTGGTGATCGTGGGGACCGGTTCGCGCTTGCGCTTTCCCGCACCGGCCCTGTGGCGCGCCTTGATGGATGCCGGCGTGGGGTTCGAGGCGATGGACACCGGCGCAGCCTGCCGGACTTTCAATGTCCTGGCCAGCGAGGGGCGCGCGGTCCTGGCAGCCCTCATCCTGGCCTGATTCGCGTCCCTTATAATCCGGGGTTGTCTTTGAAGCACCCGCCCGAATCATGACGCCAGCCCTGAACAAACCCCTGCCGGACATTGACGCGCTCGCCACGGGGGGTGTGAAGTTCACGCCGTCGGCCTTCTCTGGCAAGACCATCGTGCTGTACTTCTACCCCAAGGACAACACGCCGGGCTGCACCACGGAAGCCATGCAGTTTCGCGACAAGCACGCCGACTTCAAGAAAGCGGGGGCTGTCGTGTTCGGGGTTTCCCGGGACAACATGGCGTCCCACGACAAGTTCAAGGCCAACCTCGAACTGCCCTTCGAATTGATCGCCGACACCGAAGAGAAGCTTTGCCACATGTTTGGCGTGGTGAAGAACAAGATCATGTACGGCAAGAAGGTCAAGGGCATCGAGCGCAGCACCTTCCTGATCAACCCCCAAGGGGTGTTGGTACAGGAGTGGCGCGGCATCAAGGTGGCCGGCCACGTCGACGAGGTGCTGCAAGCCGTCAAGGCCCTCAAGAAAGCCGCCTGAACCGGGTTGCGGCATGGCCGATGGGCGCACACCTTGTGCAGGCTCCAAATCCTGCTGAAATCCCTTCCTGCCCTTCACCCGCGCTTACCGTATAGTGGAGTCATGACAGGCACGCCCTGCCCCCACATCCGTTCGAGTTTCACCCCCGAAGGCCGCGGTTTCCCCGCGGCCTTTTTGCTTTTGCCGCTGATTGCCCATGCCACTGCCCAAGCCTCCGGTTCGTAAAGCCACCCTGCTCGCTCCCGCCGACTACCCCACGGTCGCTCAAAAGCCTCAAGCTCACCCCGTCGCTCTGCCCCCCGCCCCGCGCCCGGTTGAACTGCGGGTTCTGACCGCTGCACCACAGTCCAACAAAGCCCAAGCGGCCACGCCTGCGCCCGCGGTGGCCTCGCCCTTCCTGGGCACCGGCAGCGTCAGGCGTTCGATCCCGCGAACGCCCTCGGAGGCGCCGTCAGCCCCGTCCGCCCCGGCAGGGCCGATGGCCCGCCAAGGCGAAGCACAAGGTGCCGCAAAGCGCGGACGGTCGAACGCTGCCAGCGAGGCCACCGCATCGGCCAAGGCCGAGCGCGGCGGCCGCGCAAAAAAGGCCGGCAAAGCCCCGGTGGCCACCAAACTGTTCGTGCTGGACACCAATGTGCTGATGCACGACCCCATGTCCATCTTCCGATTCGAAGAGCACGACGTCTTCCTGCCGATGATCACGCTGGAAGAACTCGATGGCCATAAAAAGGGAATGAGTGAGGTCTCGCGCAATGTGCGGCAGGTCAGCCGTGAGCTCGACGCGCTGGCCGCCGATGGCCTGCCCGACCCGGCAAAAGGCACGCCGCTGGCCAAGACCGGCCACCGCGAGGCCAGTGGTCGCCTCTTCTTCCAAACCACGTTCATGGACACCCGGTTGCCCGAGGGCCTGCCCCAGGGCAAGGCCGACAACCAGATCCTGGGCGTGGTGCAGGCCCTGCGCACGCAGATCCAGGACCGCGAGGTGGTGCTGGTGTCCAAGGACATCAACATGCGCATCAAGGCGCGCGCCTTGGGCCTGCCGGCGGAGGACTACTTCAATGACAAGACCCTGGAGGACGGTGACCTCCTGTACACCGGCGTCCTGGCCCTGCCATCGGACTTTTGGGAGCACCATGGCAAGACCATGGAGAGTTGGCAGCAGGGCGGCAGCACGTACTACCGCATCTCGGGCCCCCTGGTGCCTGCGCTGTTGATCAACCAGTTTGTCTACCTTGAAGCGCCCGGTGCCACCCCCCTCTACGCACGGGTCACCGAGATCACCGGCAAGACCGCGGTGCTGCGCACCCTGCGGGAGTTCACCCATCAGAAGAATGCCGTCTGGGGCGTCACTGCGCGTAACCGCGAGCAGAACTTTGCGCTAAACCTGCTGATGGACCCTGATTGCGACTTCATCACCCTCACGGGCACTGCGGGAACGGGCAAGACCCTGATGACCCTGGCAGCGGGACTGGCCCAGGTGCTCGACGATCGACGCTACACCGAAATCATCGTCACGCGCGTGACGGTGCCGGTGGGCGAAGACATCGGCTTCCTCCCCGGCACGGAAGAAGAAAAGATGGGGCCCTGGATGGGCGCGCTCGACGACAACCTGGAGGTGTTGGCACGCAGCGATGGTGCCGCTGGCGAATGGGGCCGCGCTGCAACCAACGATCTGGTGCGCAGCAAGATCAAGATCAAGAGCTTGAACTTCATGCGCGGGCGCACCTTCCTGAACAAGTTCGTCATCATCGACGAGGCGCAGAATTTGACGCCCAAGCAGATGAAGACCCTCATCACACGCGCGGGCCCCGGCACCAAGATCGTGTGCTTGGGTAACCTGGCGCAGATCGACACGCCCTACCTGACCGAAGGCTCATCGGGCTTGACCTATGCGGTGGACCGCTTCAAGGGCTGGCCTCACTCCGGCCATGTGACCTTGGCACGGGGCGAGCGTTCACGCCTGGCCGACTACGCCTCAGAGGTGCTCTGAGCACGCCTTAAGTGGGCATGGGGCTGCCGGCCGGGCAGCCGCCTCAGGCCTTTGCCACCAGGTCCTTGACCTGCTGCAGGGCGCTGGGGTCCTCGATGGTGGTCAGGTCGCCCGGGTCGCGTCCTTCGCACACGGCCTGTATGGCCCGCCGCAGCAGTTTGCCCGAACGGGTCTTGGGCAGCAGCGTCACAAAGCGAACACGCGCAGGACGCGCCACAGCGCCCAACTGCTCGTCCACAACCTTCATGATCTCGCCTTCAAGCTTGAGGGCCTGCTCCGAGGTGGCCGCCTTGGAGGGGTCCTTGAGCACAGCAAACGCCATGGCCACTTGGCCCTTGAGCTGATCGGCCACCCCCACCACCGCCACCTCGGCCACCTGAGGGTGACTGGAGATGCTCTCCTCAATCTCACGGGTACCCAGCCGGTGACCGGCCACGTTGATCACATCATCGGTACGGCCCAAGATGAAGTAATAGCCATCCTCGTCCCGGATACCCCAGTCAAAACTGCTGTACACCTGGCGCCCGGGAATGCTCTTCCAGTAGGTGTTCACATAGCGCTCGTCATCACGCCACACCGTTTGCATAAAGCCCGGGGGCAAGGGGCCCTCAATGGCCACCACGCCCTTTTCGTTGGCACCGGTCAGCTCTTCGCCAGTGGTCTCATTGAACAGCTTCACATTAAAGCCGTACATGGGGATGCCCGGGCTGCCGAACTTGCTCGGCTTCTTCTCGATGCCATTGGCAATGGTGAGCACCGGCGCACCGGTCTCGGTTTGCCAATAGTTGTCGATGATGGGCCGCTTGAGCGCCTGGGCAATCCATTGGGCTGTGGGCTCATCCAGGGGCTCTCCCGCCAGGAACAGGGCGCGCAGCGATGACAGGTCGTAGCGGCTGAGATAGGCCGGGTCCTGCTTCTTGAGCACCCGCACCGCGGTGGGAGCGCTGAACATGGCCGTGACCTTGTACTTTTCCACCAAGCTCCACCAAATACCGGCATCAGGCCTCGTGGGCAGACCCTCGTACATGATGGTGGCCATGCCGTTGAGCAGCGGTCCATAAATGATGTAGCTGTGCCCCACCACCCAACCGATGTCGCTGGTGGAAAAGTAGGTTTCACCGGGCTCGCACATGAAGATGTGCTTCATGGAGGCGGCCACATTCACCATGTAGCCACCGGTGTCACGCTGCACGCCCTTGGGCCGACCCGTGGTTCCGCTGGTGTACAGGGTGTAGCTTGGGTGTGAAGCCTCTACCCAAACACAGGGAACCTTGACGCCGGCATGCCGTTCGGCCAGGCTTGCGTAGTCTTCATCGCGGCCAGGCGTCATCGGCATGTCGGCCAAGCCACGGTTGACCATGATCACGCGGCTGGGTTTGCTCTTGGCCAGGTGGATCGCTTCATCCAACAGACCCTTGTAGGGCACCACCTTGCCACTGCGGCTGCCGGCATCGGCGCTGATGATCACCTTGGGCTGGGCATCATCGATTCGGCTGGCCAGTGAAACACTGGCAAAGCCACCGAACACCACCGAGTGGATGGCGCCGATGCGCACACAGGCCAGCATGGCAAACGCCGCCTCGGGAATCATGGGCATGTAGATGAGCACCCGATCGCCCTTGCCCACACCTTGAGCCTGCAGAACAGCAGCCATCTTCTGCACTTCGGCATGCAGCTGAGCGTAGGTGTAGGTGCGCTCCTGGTCGACCTCGGTCGAGACCCAGATCAGCGCGTTCTGATGGCCCCGGTCAGCGAGGTGGCGGTCCACAGCGTTGTGGCACAGGTTGGTGGTGCCCCCCACATACCAATGGGTGAAGGGCGCCTTTGAATAGTCCAGCACCTGCTGGTAAGGCGTGTGCCACTCGATGAGCTGGGCCTGCTCGTCCCAAAAAGCCTCCGGCTGCTCAATGGAGCGGCGGTAGAACTCGGCGTAACTCATGGCTGCCTTCCTCGCGCTTGGACCTTCATGAACTGGCTGCACATTGTCGACGGCCCTCTTTCAGACGCCTGACGGCGCGCGCCTCGTCTGAGCACACTTGGCGGTGTGATCAGGGTCCCACCTTGACCACCACACGGCCGCGCACCTGGCCATCCATCAGCCGCTGGGCAGCGGCCACGGCGCCATCGAGGTCAACTTCGGTCACCATCCGCTCCAAGGACTGCGGGTCAAGGTCCCGGGCCAGCCGCTGCCACGCCAGCTGGCGCCTGTCCAGGGGAGCCATGACACTGTCCACGCCCAGCAGCGAGACGCCGCGCAGGATGAAGGGCATGACCGAGCCTGGCAAGTCCCCACCCTGAGCGAGTCCACAGGCCGCTACCGCTCCGCCATAGCGGGTCTGGGCCAGGGCATTGACCAAGGTGTGGCTGCCCACGGCGTCCACGACGGCGGCCCAGCGCTCCTTCTGAAGCGGCTTGCCAGGGGCAGCCAACTCGGCGCGGTCGATCACCTGCGCGGCCCCCAAGGCTTGGAGGTAATCGGCCTCGTGGGCCTTGCCCGTGGCGGCCACCACCCGGTAGCCACCCCGGGCCAACAGGGCCACGGCCACACTGCCCACACCACCGCTGGCACCGGTCACCAGCACGTCTCCAGCCGCCGGTTTCAGCCCGTGGTCTTCGAGGGCCATGACGCACAGCATCGCGGTGTAGCCGGCCGTTCCAATGGCCATGGCCTGGCGGGTGCTGATGGCCGAGGGCAATTTCACGAGACCGTCGCCCTGCAAACTGGCTTGCTCGGCCAGGCAACCCCATCGGGTTTCGCCCAGGCCCCAACCGTTGTGAACCACCCGGTCGCCCGGCTTGAAGGCAGGGTGCTCACTGTGCAAGACCGTGCCGGCGCCGTCGATGCCGGCCACCATGGGCCATGACCGGACCACCGGCGCCTTCTGGGTAATGGCCAGGCCATCCTTGTAGTTCAGCGTCGAGTACTCAATGGCCACCCTCACATCACCGGGCGGCAAGGCTGAAGGATCCAGCGATTGAACCGAAGCGCGGAAGGCTCCGGCGGCGTCCTTTTCGAGCATCAAGGCGCGCATGGCGTCCCTCCCCGTTTCACGGCTGTTGTGCGAGGCCTGCATGTTATCCTCCGGGCCTGTTTGACTCCCTGGTCGGCCAAGCGGCACGGCCCCTCGCAGCCAGACATGAGCCGATCCCATCGGACCTCAGACCACAGCCCAGAAACAGGCCCCGGGTGCCCACGGCTCCCCGTGGTGGCCCTGGTGCGCGGCTGGGCCGTGGGTTTGGCAATATGCGTTGGGGTGTCAGCGCAAGCGCAGACCACCGACACGCCGCCGCAAACACTCCCGCTGCCTGCTGCCGGTTCGGCGGCCCCCATTGACCCTGTTGCCGCTTTGCTCGTGGAAAAAGGCTTGCTGCCTGCCACCACCCCGCAGGCGGTGCGCAAGGTCAGCGATGCCGCCTCAGAACTTGTGCTCTCTGCTATGAACTTCCTCGGGGTTCGATACCGCCGAGGGGGGACCAGCACCGAGGACGGGTTCGACTGCAGCGGCTTCACCCGCCATGTGTTTGAAAACAGCGTTGGGCTGCTGCTGCCCCGCCGCGCTGACGAGCAGGCCCGCTTGCCGGGCTTGGCCAGCGTGGGGCGTGAAGAATTGCGACCGGGCGACCTGGTGTTCTTCAACACCATGCGGCGAACGTTTTCCCATGTGGGCATCTATGTGGGTGACGGCAAGTTCATCCACGCCCCCAAACCGGGGGCTTCGGTGCGCATCGAGGACATGCGGGAAGCCTACTGGAGCAAGCGCTACACCGGCGCGCGGCGGGCCCCGGTGGAGGACGGTGGTGCCCTGGCCGGCCTTCGTAAAACCCTCAGCGGCTATCTGAACTCCGAAGAGCGCGGCGCACCCTGAGCGTGTGCGGCGGCACAATGGCCGCATGGGTGACGCGACCATTCCCCTTGTTGACCTGCGGCATGCGGCTCTGAAAGCCAAGGTGCCCGCCGTGCTCACGCCGGCCACTGGCCTGCTCAGCGACCGCCTGGGCCGCCCCCTCAGGGACCTGCGCATTTCGGTCACCGACCGGTGTAACTTTCGGTGCAGCTACTGCATGCCCAAAGAGGTCTTCGACAGCCAATACCGCTTCCTGCCGCAGTCCTCCTTGTTGAGCTTTGAGGAAATCACCCGCACAGCGCGGGTATTCGCCGCCCACGGCGTACACAAGATTCGGCTCACTGGGGGGGAGCCCCTGCTGCGCAAACACCTGGAGGTGTTGGTCGAGATGTTGTCTGGCTTGCGCACGCCGGACGGCCACCCGCTGGACCTGACGCTGACCACCAACGCATCCCTGCTGACGCGAAAGGCGCAAGCGCTCAAGGATGCAGGGCTGCAGCGCATCACCATCAGCCTGGATGCGCTTGACGACGCCATCTTCAGACGCATGAACGATGTGGACTTCCCCGTGGCTGACGTGCTGGCCGGGATTGAAGCCGCGGCACGCGTCGGGCTGGGCCCCATCAAGGTCAATATGGTGGTCAAGCGAGGTGTCAACGACCACGAAATCGTTCCGATGGCGCGCTTCTTCCGGGAGCACTTCGGCGCTGCGGTCGTGTTGCGCTTTATCGAGTACATGGATGTGGGCAGCACCAACGGCTGGGCCATGGACCACGTCATGCCCTCCGAAGAGGTGCGGCAACGCATCCAGAACCACTTTGCCCTGAAGGCGCTGCAGGCCAGTGCAGAAGGCGAAACGGCACAACGATGGGCCTATTCGGATGGCCGCGGTGAAGTGGGCTTCATCTCCAGCGTGACCCAGGCGTTCTGTCGCGACTGCAACCGCGCCCGGCTGTCCACGGAAGGCCGGCTGTATTTGTGCTTGTTCGCCAGCCAGGGTTACGACCTTCGGCCCCTGCTGCGCGAAGAGCAGGCCAGCGACGAGCAGCTGGCTGCCGCCATCGGGCTGATCTGGCAGAACCGCGACGACCGCTATTCGGAGTTGCGAGGCCAGAACGCCGCGCCCAGCCAGGCCGGCGGCCGCAAGGTTGAAATGCACTATATCGGGGGCTGATGCATGGGAATCGATCGACAGGACATCACCGGCCTGATCCTGGCGGGTGGCCGTGGCAGCCGAATGGGTGGGGTCGACAAGGGGCTGCAAAACTTTCAGGGTTCTCCCCTGGCGCTGCACGCCGTGCTGCGCCTGGGGCCCCAAGTCGGGGCCTTGATGATCAACGCCAACCGCAATCTCGGTGCATATGAAGCCCTGGAAGTCCCCGTATGGCCCGACAGCACGCCAGACTTTGCCGGACCTTTGGCCGGGATGCTCACCGGTCTCGAACACTGCGAAACACCGTGGATGGTGACCGTGCCCTGTGATGCGCCGCTGTTTCCGCTGGACCTGGTGGAGCGGCTGGCCTCGGCAGCTGCCGCCCAGCAAGCGGAGATAGCCATGGTGTGCGCGCCCGAGTCCGAAGGCGCCGAACCACGCGCACAGCCAGTGTTCTGCCTGATGCGCATGGAGTTGGCCGAGCACCTGGCGGCATTCGTGCAAGCAGGTGGGCGCAAAATCGACGAGTGGACGGCCACCAGGGCCACCGTCACGGTGAGATTTGACGATGCACAGGCGTTCCGCAACGCCAATACCTTGGCCGATCTGTATCAGCTGAGCACCTGAATTCCTGCCATGAAGGCTGTTGGGGCTCCCAACCGGGTTCCCCAAAGCGCTAAAGCCCATGACCCCCTCTCCTACAGCCCCTGCCCGCCTTCAAGACATCGCCGACCGCCTGGCAGGCTATGACCCCAGCTCCCTGCCGGTGGAGCGCGCGCAGGCCTTCATCGCTGAGCTGGTGTCTCCGATCGAGGGTGTGGAGCATCTGGCTCTGCGCAGCGCCTTGGGGCGTGTACTGGCTGAACCGATCTTGTCGCCGCTGGATGTGCCTGCGCATGACAACTCGGCCATGGACGGCTTCGCGCTGCGCGGCACCGACTTGAATCCAGAAGGTCCAACCGACTTGCGTGTGGTGGGCAAAGGCCTGGCCGGCGCCCAATTCGTAGGCGCCGTGGGCCCCGGTGAGTGTGTGCGCATCACCACGGGGGCCGTGATGCCCGAGGGGCTGGACACCGTGGTCCCGCAGGAACTGGCCACCGTGGTGCAGGACCGTGTGCGCGTCGAGCCGGGTGTGGTGCGCACCGGTGACAACCGCCGCCTGGCCGGTGAGGACCTGGCCCGAGGGGCTGTGGCCTTGCCACAAGGGCGGCTGATCACGCCCTCAGACCTTGGCGTGGCCGCTTCACTGGGGCGTGCCGAGCTTCCGGTGCGCCGGCGCTTGCGCGTGGCGTTCTTTTCAACCGGAGACGAACTCCGTTCCTTGGGCGAAACCCTGGAAGAAGGGTGTGTCTACGACAGCAATCGGTACACCATCTGGGGCATGTTGCAGCGCCTGGGGTTTGTGGACCTGATCGACATGGGCGTGGTGCGCGACCGTGCAGCCGACCTGGAGGTGGCCTTCCAGCAAGCCGCCGGCTGTGCGGACGCCATCATCACCTCCGGTGGCGTGAGCGTGGGCGAAGCCGACCACACCAAGCAGGTCATGGCCGCTTTGGGCGATGTGGCGTTCTGGCGCATCGCCATGCGGCCCGGCCGCCCCATGGCCATCGGCCGCATGAACGGTGGGGCCCTGCTGTTCGGGCTGCCCGGTAACCCGGTGGCCGTGATGGTGACGTTTTATGCCTTTGTGCGAAGCGCGCTCATGCAGATGGCCGGCGTACGCGGCTTGCCACCGCCTCAGGTCAAGGCTCGGTGCACGACCCCACTGCGCAAAAAACCCGGTCGTACCGAGTATCAACGCGGCATCGTTACCCGGGATGCAGATGGCCAGTGGTCGGTCAGCATCACCGGCGCCCAGGGGTCCGGCATCCTCAGCAGCATGAGTGCGGCCAACGGCTTGGTGATCCTGCCGCACGACAGCGGCTCGGTGCAGCCGGGTGACTG
>RGEP01000031.1 GCA_009918225.1 Betaproteobacteria bacterium
GTCGGCGTGCTCATGGCCAGTGCCCGGCGAACCGCGCAGGCCCTGCACCCGACCAACCTGCACGTCAACGAAAAGCTGTTTCCGCGCGACACGGTGCAAAGCCGCTTGCCCAACCCCGAGTGGCTGGAACACTGGTTGGACAAACAGATTGCGTTTGATGCCGTGTGGGAGAGCAAGGTGGTGGAGCGCATCCTGCACAACATGAGCCTGCTCATGGAGCGCAGCTTTGCCAGCGTCCAGGAACTCAACCGCTTCCGCAAGGAAGTCACACAGGCCGTGGCCGCGCGCGGGCCTGCCGGCGCGGCAGCACAGGCGTCCTAAGCTTCAGCGTCGTGGGAGCGGGCGGCTGCGTCCCGCGGCATGTAGCCCCTGGGCCGGGCCGCCTCAGCCCTTGGCCGCACGCGCGGCTATTGCAGCCTTGCGGTCCGCCTCGACCCGCTGCACGCTCGGCCGGCTCGACAGGGCCTTGAAGTAGCCCTTCCAATCCACGCCGGCCTCCATCAACAGGTCTTGGCCCAGCACGGTCTTGGTGGTGGCGCCCACCAGGGGCAGGCTCACATAGGCGCAGCAATCGGCCAGCGTGAAGGCCGAGCCGGCCACGAAGGGCTCAAAGCGTGCCAAGCGCTTGAATCCTTCGATATGGCGGGCCAACTGCGTGCGCACCCGTTCCTTCGTGGCCTCGTCCACGCTGCGGCCGAAATACGCCGCGCCATACAGCTCGCGCGCCACCAGCTCCAGGTGCAGGTCGATGTAGGTGCACAACTCGCGCACCTTGGCTGCTGCAAACGGGTCGGCCGGCAGCAGCGCCGGTGATGGCTGCAACTGCTCCAGGTACTCCACGATGACCTGGCTTTCGCACAAGGCACCTTGCGCCGTGCGGATGAAGGGCACCTTGGCCAGGGGCGAGTCGCGCAGCACCGCTTCGTCTTTCGAGCCCGTCATCACCACTTCTTCCTGGAAGTCGATGTTCTTCTCCAACAGCACCAGCTTGACCTTGTTGTAGTAGTTGCTGATGGGAAAGCCGCACAGGGTGATCATGCAAAGAGCTCCGTAGGTCTAAGTGCTGAGGAAGGGTGGGTCAAGGGTTCGATCCTAACCAGGAGATGTGCGGTTCACCAGCCAAATGCCCAGCCCCACGGCCACCAGGGCCGCCAAAAGCCTGGGGGTGGCGGGCTCACCGAGCAGGGCCATGCCCGCCAACAGCCCCGACAGTGGCGTGAGCAGCGTGAAGGACGCCAGGCGCGTGGCCGGGTAGTGGCGAATCAGCCAGAACCATAACAAGTAGCTGGCGAAGGTGATCACCACGATCTGAAAGAACATGGAGCCCAGCGCCAGGCTGGACCATCGTATTGGCCAGGCCTCGCCCAAGGCCCAGGCCCCCAGGCCCAGCAGCGGTGCAGAGACCGCGAGTTGGTAGAACAGGGTCTTTTCGGCCGGTGCCTGGGCCAGCCGCGTGGCGCGGATCGCCAGGGTGGTGGCCCCCCACAGCAAAGCGGCCAACAGGCCCATGGCGTCACCCAGCCACTGCAAGGGGCCGGCCGAGGGTGCGCCGAAGCCTTCGGAGAAGGCCAGTGCCACACCAGCAAAGGCCGCCACCAGCCCCGCCCACTGCGCGGGCCGCAGGCGTTCACTGCGGGCGATCAGCGGCATGCCCAAGGCCACCACAAAGGGGCTGAGGTAGATGTAGACGATCATCCGCGAGGCGTGTGTGTACTGCAGGCCCCAGAAGATCATCGCGAATTCGCCGGCAAACAAGGTGCCGGCCAAGAGGCCACCGACCAGCGTGCCGTCGCGCTCGAACAGCGCAATGCCGCGCCAGCGCGACCACGCCAGCACCAGCAGCGCGGCACCCAAAGACCGCAGGGCAGCCTGCAACAGGGGCGGCACTTCAGGCAGCGCCGCCTTGGCCGCCGATTGGTTGATGCCCCACAGGACGCAGCACAACAGGATGCACAAGAGGGCTTGGGCGTCGAGCTGCGTACGGCGTTCGGTCATGGGATACGGCGATGGGATCGGTGTTTCAACCAGCCCATGATGCCATCGACCAAGGCCGCGGCCATCAGCCCGGCCCAAACGCCGCAACCGTGCGCATGCCCGGCCAGCACATGCCCCGGCGCATCGGGCAGCGGGGTCAGCGCTTGGTCCACGGCGGGCGTACCGCTCCACCAGGCCTGCAACACCGGCATCTCCAGCGCCAACTTGATGCCCACGGCCACGGCCACCGCTGCGCCCACCGCACGCCCAGCACCCTGGCCGTGCCACAGCAGCTGCCAGCACACGATGGCCACCCCTGCATGCAGGGTGGCCGACAGCCCGGCGTAGCGCGATAGGGTGCCCGGGTCGGTCGCCAGCAGCGCCTGGGCCAGGGGCCAGGCCAAGAACCAGGCCAAGGCCTGGGGCATGCCCGCGCGTGCGGTCCAACCCCAAGCGGCCACCACCAAGGTGGCCCACAGATTGGCCTGCAAATGCGCGGCATTGACATGCACAACGGCCGCGGTCCACCAGCGCCACGCGTCCTCGAAGGGCCTAGAAGGCTGGGCCTCCCATCCCCAGTTTGGCGCCCCTTGCGGGCCCATGGCCCACCAAGCGCCGATGCTGGCGGCGGCCAGCAGCAGGGCCACTGCAGGCCAGGCCGCGCGGCTCAGCCGAACACCGCCTTCCACAAGGCCAACACCGCTTCTCGTGCACCCGCCAACTCGACCGGGTCGAATTGCGTGGCCTGCTCGTCGAGCCGCGCGCGGTGCTGTGCACGACGCAACTCGCGGTAAGCGTCTGCCGCAGCCATGCCCACACCAGCAGGCAGCAGGCCGCAGGCTTCGGCCGCGTGCAACAAGGCGATATTGCCGCTGTTGGCCTGCAAGGCTTCATGCGTGGCGCTGTGTGTCAGCACCAGCAGCTGCACCGCAAACTCAGCATCCATCATGCCGCCGGCGCTGTGCTTCACATCAAAGCGGCCTTCGGGCACGGGACGCGATTGCCGCACCTTTTCCCGCATGGCGTGCACTTCTTCGCGCAGGGCCGCCGGCTCACGTGGTGCGCACAAGACGCCCCGGCGCACCCGTTCAAATCGCGAGGCCAGGGCCGGTACGCCGGCGCACCAGCGGGCCCGCGTGATCGCCTGGTGTTCCCAGGTCCAGGCGGTGTTGCTGCCCCGGCCCAGTTGGTAGCGCTCGAAGGCATCCATCGATGTCACCAATAGACCTGAATTTCCATTCGGGCGCAAAGCGGTGTCGATGTCAAACAACTCGCCGCTGTTGGTGCGCAGCGTCAGCCACGTGATCAGCTTGCGCACAAAGGCGCCGTACACCTCTTGCGCATGTTCATCCTCGTCCTCGTACAAAAAGACGAGGTCCAAGTCCCCGCCGTAACCCAATTCCTTGCCCCCAAGCTTGCCGTAGGCGATCACGGCCAGGCCAGGGCCTTGCTCCACGCTGCGGTGGCGTTGTTTGAAGTGCGACCAGGCCCACTGCATCGTGAGCTCGATCATGGTGTCGGCCAAGGCCGACAAATCATCGGCCACCTGCTCCACGGTGATGCGGCCTTCCACATCCCGCACCAAGGTGCGAAAGACCTCGGCGTGGTGTGCCCGCCGTAGGGTGTCGAGCAAAGCCTCTTCCGAGGCTTCACCTGAGCGCACCCAGGCCGCGTGTCGGGCCTGCATTTCGCGCGTGAATTCTTCACGGTCAAAGCGCTCGCGCAGCTGGCGCTCATCGGCCAACTCGTCGATAACCCCTGGGTGGCGCAAAAGGTAGCGCATGGGCCAGCGGGCCAGGCCCAGCAGGCGCAGCAGGCGGCGTTGCACTTCAGGGCGTTCGACCAGCAGCGTCAGGTAGGTTTCTCGGCGCAGCAGGGGGTCCAGCCAGTCCAGAAAGCGCAAGGCAGCCTCTTCCGTGCAGTCGCCCGCTTCGATGCCTGCCTCGGCTCTTTGCATGAGGCGGGCCAGCCGCATCCGGCTCGCTTCCTTCAGGCTGGCCACCTTGGTTTGCGCGCTCCAGATCCGCAAGCGCTCTTGCAGCGCGGCCGGCATGCGCTCAATAAAGGCTTCGGCATCGACCGGCAGCAGCGGCTTGTTGCAATTCACGCAGGCCTTGCCTTGTGGGTTGGGGCCTGGGTCGCGCCCGTCGTGCAGCAGCGCGTCGAATTCCCCGGCCACGAACTCGCGGGTCAGGCCGAGTTCCTCCAACAGCGCGCAGGCGTCGGCGTTGCAGGGCAGCCCCATGCTCGCACCGATCCAAGCCAAGTCCCCATCGACCGAGGGCAGCAGGTGGGTCTGTTGGTCATCCAGGTACTGGATGCGGTGTTCGATGCGCCGCAGGAAGACATAGGCCTGGCCCAGACGCTCGGCGGTCTGCGGCCTCATCAGGCCGTGCGCCACGAGCTTGCTCAAGCTCTTGAGGGTGGAGCGGCTGCGGATTTCAGGGAAGTGACCGCCGCGCACCACCAACAGCAGCTGCACGATGAACTCGATTTCGCGGATCCCGCCGCGCGACAGCTTCACATCGTTGGCGCGCTCGGGGCGCCCTGCCGCTCGGCGTTGCGCTTCATCGCGAATCTTGCGGTGCAGTTGGCGCAGCCCCTCAAACACCCCGTAGTCCAGGTATTTGCGGTAAACGAAGGGGCTGATGGCCGCCCCCAAGGCCTGTGCACGGCCCGAGGTCACGGCCGCGCGAGGGGCTACCACGCGGCTCTTGAGCCAGGCCAGCCGCTCCCACTCGCGGCCCTGAACGTGCAGGTAGTCTTCCAGCATGGCCAGGCTCACCACGGGCGGACCCGAGTTGCCATTGGGGCGCAAGGCCAAGTCCACCCGGAACACGAAGCCGTCCTCGGTCACGTCGCCAATGAGGCTGTAGATGCGTTTGACGACCTTGCTGAAGTACTCGTGCGCGCTGATGGGCACCGGGCCATCGGTCTGGCCTTCTTCTTCGTAGACGTACACCAGGTCGATGTCGGAGGACACGTTGAGCTCGCGTGAGCCCAGCTTGCCCATGCCCACCACCCACAGCTCGATGGGTTGACCCTCGGCGGTGCGCGGCTGGCCGTGGCGCTGGCCCTCTTCATCCCGGGCCTGGGCCAGCGCGCGCTCCAGGGCCACCTCGGCCAACTCGGTCATGGCCCGGGTGACCGTCTCCAAGGGCGCGCCCTGTTCCACATCGAGCACCGCCAAGCGCTCGATCACCAAGTGGCGCGCCACCCGTAGCGCCGAGGGCAGGGTTCGGCCTGCGGCCAGGAGGGCTTGGACCAGCTGTTCGACCAGGGCCGTGTCGGGGGCGCCAGCGGGCATGGCGTCGCGCTCGGGGCCATAGCGCCGCCGTATGCGCTGCACAAAGCGGCTGTGTTCGGCCAGGGCCGGGGGCGCCAACTTGAGATCGTTCATGGCGCCGCGCCCCTGAGAGCAGGGAAAAGTGCGCCATCCATGGCACAGTTCGCCTTGAAACCCCACACCATGAGCAGCCCAGAGGAAACACACACCGTGCGGATGGATCCGCGCGATCTGCCCCGATCGGGTCGTCCTGTGCTCAAAGTCATGGCTCGTGCGGCTGCGGTACTGCTGGTGTCGGCCTGGATCTTGTTCCTGGCCGCCTGGGTTGCACTCTACGGTTTTTTGCTGCCCCGTGTTGGCGCATGGAAACCCGAGGTGGAAGCCCGGGCTTCCGCGGCCCTGGGCGTGGCTGTGCGCATCGGTCAAATCGAGGTGCCGGCTTCGGGTTGGGTGCCGGCCCTGGTGTTGACCGAGGTCACCTTGTTGGATGAGCAAGGCCGCACGGCCTTGCGCTTGCCGCGCGTGTCGGCGGCGCTGTCGGTGCAGTCGCTGCTCAGCCTGGAGCTGCGCTTTGAACAGCTGTTGATCGAGGGCGCGGCGCTGGACATCCGGCGTGACGCCACGGGCCGGCTGAGGGTGGGGGGGCTGACCCTGGACGACGAGGCGCCCGAGCCGGTCTATGGTGGCCAGGCCGCTGCGGAGTGGTTGCTGGCCCAGGGGGAATTCATCATCCGAGCAGGCCAGCTGCGCTGGGTCGATGAGTGGCGCGGCGCGCCCCCCTTGGTGCTGCAAGACGTTGACTTCGTGCTGCGCAACAGCCTGCGCCGTCACGAAGTGCGCTTGGATGCCACCCTGCCCGAGGCCCTGGGTGGGCGGGCCAGCCTGCGGGGCCGCTTCCGTCATGGCCTGTTCGTCAGCCGATCGGATTGGCGTCAGTGGATGGGCGAGGTGTATGCAGAACTGCCCGAGGCTGATGTCAACGCCCTGCGGCCCCATGTGGACCTGCCGGGCGAATTGGTTGGCGGTCAGGGTGCGGCGCGGCTTTGGGTGGACATCGACCGGGGCCGCGTGCGCGGGGCCACGGCCGATGTGGCCCTGCGCGAGGTGGGCTTGCGCTGGCCCGGCGTGGCCGAAACCATGAGCTTTGCTCGCTTTGAAGGCCGCTTGCTGGCGCGCCAAGATGCAAACGCGCTGACCCTGGGCCTGGAACGCGTGGGCTTCACCACGGGGCAAGGGCAGACCTGGCCAGCCAGCGACATGAAGCTGGTGCTGCGACACGCCCCGGCCCCTGGGGCTTCAGCACCCTCCCCTTCCGCTGCCCAGCCAACGCCTGCGGTTGCCGTGGCCTCCAGCGGGCCATCCAGCGCCAGCGCCCCCAGCGAAGCTGAACCGTCCGAGCCCTTGCCACCGCTGCTGTGGGATGGCTTGGCCGGGCGTGTGATCACCGGGGGAGATTTCAGTGCGGCTGAACTCGACCTGGGCTTGATGGCCTCGGTGGCCGGCCGCGCACCGCTGGGTGCTGCGCTGCACCGGCAACTGTTGAGCTTGGCGCCACAGGGCCGCATTCAAGACATGAAGGCCAGCTGGGAAGGGTCGCCCGAACAGCCCACCCGCTACCGCGTCACCGCCCGTCTGGAAGGCCTGCGATTGGAGCCTGGCGTGGAGCCCGCTTCCACCAAAGGCGCGCCTGTTGCGGGCCGTCCGGGGGTGCGCGGCGCCACGATACAACTCGAGGCCACCGAGTCGGCCGGCCGTGCAGACCTGGTCATCGAGCGGGGCCAGCTGGTGTTCCCGGGCCTGTTCGACCAAGCCGAGTGGAACGTGGACGATCTGCAGGCGCGCTTGAGCTGGCAAGTCAAGGATGGGCTGGAAGTGCGCTTGTCGCCCCTGACCTTGCGCAGCGCCGATTGGGATGCCGATGTGCAAGGCACTTGGCGGGGCAGCTGGCAGGACGCCATGAAGGGGCACGGCGCGCTGGACCTCAGCGCGCGCATCCCGCGCGCCCGTGCCGAACAACTGCACGCCTACTTGCCCACCACCGTATCGGCGGCCACACGGGCTTACCTCAAGCGCGCGGTGCGGGGCGGTCGGCTGCAGGACGTCTCCATTCGGGTCAAGGGCGACCTGGCCGACTTTCCTTTTGACCAGCCCAAGCCCAAAGGCGAGTTCCGCATCAGTGGCGATTGGCGCGATGGCACCTACCTCATGGTTCCTGAGGAGCCCGGCTATCCCGCATGGCCCGAAGCCACCCGGCTGGACGCCCGCTTGAAGGTCACCGGACAACGGGTGGACTTCAGTGAGGTGCGGGCGCGGCTGATGGGGGCCGAGGTCTTGCGCACCAGCGGATGGATCGACTGGATGAACCCCACCGTACCCCTGGTGCTGGACCTGCAGGCCCGGGGTGCCGCACAAGACTTTTTGCGCTATGTCCAAGCCACCCCGGTCAACGACTGGACCTCGCGCGTCTTGGCCTCGGCCCAGGCCACGGGCGCTGCGCAGCTGAGCCTGAAACTTGAGGTGCCCTTGGTGGGCCCGGAGCCGTCACGGGTCAAGGGCAGCGTGCAACTCGGGGGCAATGAGCTCAGGCTCAACCCCAGCCTGCCGGCACTGCAGAACGCGCGCGGCCGTGTGGACTTCAGCGAAAAGGGCTTCAGCCTATCGGCCGCCACGGCCCAGTTGCTCGGGGGTGACGTGGCCTTGGAAGGTGGCTTGTCACCTTCGGGTTCCAACCGCTTGCAACTGCAGGGAGTGGTGCAGGCCGCTGCGGTCAAGGCTTCGCCGGAACTGGCTTGGTTGGCCCCGCTGTCGGCCCACTGGAGTGGGCAGGCCCCGTACCGCTTGAGCTTGGGCATGGTGGGTGGGCAGCTTCAGTGGGTGTTGACCTCGCCCTTGACCGGCTTGGCCATTGATTTGCCGGCCCCCTTCAAGAAGGCGGCCAACCCCTCGGGGCCGCAGCCGGCGCTGCGGGTGGAGCTCACGGGGCTGGGCGGCGCTGCAGGGGCAGAGCGTGAGCGCGTGGACGTGCAGTGGGGCCGCTTGCTGCAGGTGCGCTTGGTGCGCCAAGCCCAGGGCGGTACCTGGCTGGCCGGTGCCGTGGGCGTGGGCACGGCCGAGCCCCCGCCCTTGCCGCGCAGCGGAACCGATGTGCGGGTGGTGGCCGATCACTTGGACCTCGACGAGTGGCGCGCTTTCGTGTGGCCACCCGGCCCCATGGGCGCAAGCCCGCAGGGCGCATCGCTTGCAGACGGTGGCGCGCTGGCCGCGCCACTGTCGGTCGACCTGCGCGCAGCCAGCGCGCTGTTCATGGGCCGTCGGCTCGATGCGGTTTCGGCGCAGGCCCAACCCCTGCGCGATGCGGCCGGGGGCGCTGCGTGGCGCGTAGACCTGCAGGCCACGCAACTCGCTGGCCGTGTGGAATGGCGGCCGGCTGACCCCGGCGCACGCGAACGCCAGGCCCGTGTGTCGGCTCGCCTGTCGCGCTTGTCGATTCCGCCGGCAGCGCAGGACGCCGCTGAGGACGCTGGACCCGACGAGCGCATCGAGTGGCCGGCCTTGGATGTGGTGGTGGAAGACTTCGAACTGCGGGGCCGCCGCCTGGGGCGTCTGGAGGTGGCCGCCGAGGTCGAGCGGCCCGAGCGTGCCGGCCCCTTGCGCGGCGGCAGCGGAGACTGGAAGCTCACCCGCTTTGCGTTGTCGAATGCCGACGGGGCACTCAATGCATCGGGGACCTGGGCGGGTTCGGGCGATGTCGCCGGCAAGGTGCGGCGCACCTCAATGGACTTTGAACTGGACCTCAAGGACAGCGGTGCCTTGCTCAAACGCCTGGGCCTGGAGCAGGCCCTGCGCGCTGGTGCCGGGCGCATCACCGGCCAGGTGTCTTGGCGCGGCTCGCCCTTGAGCCCCGATGTGCGCACCATGCAAGGCCAGTTGAGGCTGGACCTTCGCAGTGGCCAATTCCTGAAGGCCGACCCGGGTGCAGCCCGGCTGCTGGGCGTCTTGAGCCTGCAGTCCTTGCCGCGCCGGCTGCTGTTGGACTTTCGCGATGTGTTCCAGGAGGGCTTCCCCTTCGATGCCATCACCGGTGACGTCACGGTTTCGGGCGGGGTGGCCAGCACAAACAACCTGAGCATGCGCGGCATTCAGGCGGCCGTGCTGATGGAGGGCAGCGCCGACCTCAACCGGGAAACCCAAGACCTGCGGGTGCTGGTGGTGCCGGAAATCAACGCCGGCACCGCCTCCTTGGCCTACGCCACCATCAACCCGGCCCTGGGCCTGGGCACCTTCCTCGCGCAGCTCTTCCTGCGCCGCCCCCTCATGGCGGCCAACACACGCGAATTCAGCATCACCGGCCCTTGGGTTGATCCCAAGGTTGAACGCCTGCAGCGCACCCTGCCCGCATTGCCCGAAAGGAATCCTCCATGACCCGCATCGCTGCGATTCAAATGGTCTCCACGCCCGATGTGCAGCGCAACCTGGCTGATGCCGCCGAGCTGCTGGCGCACCTGCGCTTCCCCGAGCTGTTTCGGGCGCTGAGCTTCGGGCAGCCGAACCAGGCCCCATGCGACCTGATGGCCGTGCCCTCGGCATTCACGCACACCACGGGGCAGGCCCACTGGGAGGTGCTGTTGCGTGCACGGGCCATTGAAAACCAGTGCTACGTGATGGCCCCCGCGCAGGGTGGGCTGCACGAAAACGGCCGCCGCACCTGGGGCCACAGCCTGGTGATCGACCCCTGGGGCGAGGTCTTGGCCTGTGTGGACGAAGGCCCGGGTGTGGCGGTGGCCGACGTGGACCTCAAGCGCCTGGCCGATGTGCGCCAACAGCTGCCGGCCTTGCAACACCGCCGCTTGGGCTAGGCCCCTGCCCAGGCCTGTTGAGGCTCAGCGCCGCCCGAACATCATCTGGCGTGCCAGCGCCGGCTTCAAGCCGGGCAGGTGCTCCACCGCCAACAGGCCCAGGGCACGCGCGGTGGCCGCGCCGGGCAAGGACCAGGTGAAGCTGCGCGCCAGGAAATCGGTGGCCGCGATCATCGACCACCGGTCGGCCGCTCGGGCCCAGTGCACGCTGCGCAGCACCTCAGCCAAGGATTGGCCCCGGCGTGGCGCGCTGCGCAAGCGCTCGGCCAGGGCATGGGCATCGCGAAGACCGAGGTTGAGCCCCTGACCGGCCACCGGGTGCAGCGTTTGGGCCGCATTGCCAATGCGAACCAAACACGCGGAGCGCACCAGGCTGGTTTGGGCCTGCAGGCCCAAGGGAAAGGACTTCAGCGGCCCGATTTGCTCGATGCGCCCGACGCCTTCGGGCAAGAGCGTGTTGAGCACGGCCATGCGCTGTGCGTCGTCCAACGCCGCCACGGGGTCTTCGCTCGAATCGACGCACCACACCAAGGAAGCCCGGGTGCGTGCGCTGGCCGCCCCTACGCCTACGCCCACGCCCGCGCCCGCCGGGAGCGGGGGCAACGGTGGCAGCGGCAGCAGGGCCACCGGGCCTTGGCGGGTGAACCGTTCAACGGCCAGCCCCGGCGTGCCGCCGGCCAACTCCACCGTGCCCACCCAGGCCGTTTGGCCATAGTCATGTCGCAACTGGTGTCGGTCCCAGCGCGCCAGCCAGCGCTGCAGCGTGTCCCTTGGCGCCTCGTGGGGCGCAGGTCCAGCGGCTTCATTCGCCGCAGCGGGCTCGTCCAAGATGTTCAGCTCGGGCTTGGCCGCGTCGCGCATGAACACGCCGCCTTCGGCGACCACCGCCAATTCAAAGGTCTCGGCACGGCCAGCCTCCACCACCACGCGGTGGCTGCCTGAAGGCCCAGAGGGCTCCCCAGTGGGGCCCTGGCCAGGGGCGCCGGGCACCACCCTCAGGGCCTGCACGGGGTGGCCAAAGCGGTGGTGCAAGCGATGGGGCTGGCGCGCCTGTTCAGCCTCCCAAGCAGCTTGCAGCGCCGGCACCAGGGTGCCGTAGGCCATCACGGCACCCAGCTCGGGCACACCCAGGTCTTGGGCCCGGATGCGCACCTCGGGCTTTGCACCGGGCAGGGCCACCGCCGGGGCCTCTTGGCTGACCTGGACCTCCAAGATCGCTTGCGTGCCGCACGCAGGCCAGGCGCCCAGTTGGCGCAACAGCTGCACGCTGCCCAGGGACAAAGCCAGCGTTCGCGGGTCACGGCTGACATCGGCCTGCAGGGGCCTGGCGTCAAACAAGCTGACCTGCCAGTTCGGGCAGCGCCGGGCCACCAGCAGGGCCAGGGCCAGGCCCACCGGGCCTGCCCCCACCACCGCCAAGTGCGGTCCATCGAAAGGGTCGTGTGCCATGGGCCCGAGCTTAGCGCCTGTGGCGGGGCTGTGCCCCGCAGCATCGGGTGCACCGTGGCAGCCCTGCCAATGACCCGGTGCAACACCAGGAAATCCCGAAGGCCGAGACTGCGAGGGGTAGATAGGATCCGCCGCACTGCAAATCTGACAGGAGCCCTCGATGAGCCAAGGTCCCGAATTCAAGCAACGCCGACGCGTCATTCAAGGAGCCGCTGCGGCTGGCGCCTTGGCCTTTGCGCCCGGTTTGATGGCGCAAGCCGCGCCGGTGCGCGTGGGCTACACCATGTCGCGCACGGGCCCGTGGACGGGTGGTGCTCAAGTCAGCCAAGAGCCCAACTTCCTGCTGTGGGCCGAGCAGCAAAACGCCGCTGGCGG
>RGEP01000301.1 GCA_009918225.1 Betaproteobacteria bacterium
CAGCCCTTCGGCTGGTTCAAGAAGCCCATCGCCAAGGTGGACGACATCAAGGGCACCAAGTTCCGCACCGTGGGCCTGGCCGTTGACATGTACACCGACATGGGCGCTGCTGTGAACCCCCTGCCCGGTGGCGAAATCGTTCCCGCGCTGGACCGTGGCCTGATCGATGGCGCCGAGTTCAACAACGCCACCTCTGACCGCCTGTTGGGCTTCCCCGACGTGGTCAAGAACTGCATGCTGCAAAGCTTCCACCAGAGCACCGAGCAGTTCGAAATCCTCTTCAACAAGGGCAAGTACGACGGACTGGCCCCCGAGTTGAAGTCGATCATCGACTACGCCGTGCAGGCCGCCAGCGCCGACATGTCCTGGAAGGCCATCCAGCGCAACTCTCAGGACTACATCGAGCTGAAGAAGCAAGGTGTCAAGTTCTACAAGACCCCCGACGCCGTGCTGCGCGCCCAGTTGGCTTCCTGGGACAAGATCATGGAAAAGAAGGGCGGCGAGAACGCCATGTTCAAGAGGATCCTGGACAGCCAGAAGGCCTTTGCCGAGCGCGCAGGCGCCTGGCAAAACGACTACCTGGTTGACTTCAAGATGGCGTGGAACCACTACTTCCGCGCACCGGCCCGCCGGGCCTGAGTTCCGTGAGGACCCCTGTGGTCCTCCGGGCTCCAAGGGGCCACCGACTGCGGTCGGTGGCCTTTTTTCCTGAAGCGGATCCGATTCGGACCGCATGACCGCGACAGAAGACCTCGAATGAAAAACCTCCTGCTGGCAGTAGACCGAATGTCTACGTGGCTCGGGCAGTTCTTTGCCTGGACCATCGTCTTCCTGACCTTTCTGATCACCTACGAGGTCTTCAGCCGCTACGTGCTCAATGCCCCGCATGACTGGAACCTGAACGTGCAGATCATGCTGTACGGCACCCTGTTCATGATGGCCGGCGCCTACACCCTGAGCAAGAACGGCCATGTGCGCGGCGACGTGCTCTATGGCTTCTTCGAGCCGCGCACGCAGGCCACGATCGACCTGGTGCTCTACATCATCTTCTTCCTGCCCGGCGTGGTGGCTCTGACCTATGCGGGCTGGACCTACGCCAACGAGGCCCTGGCCATCCGCGAGAAGACCTTCTCGGCCACGCCGTTGCCCCTTTACCCCTTCAAATTCGTGATTCCCATCTCCGGCTTCATGCTGCTGCTGCAGGGATTCGTCGAGATCGTCCGCTGTATCCAGTGCCTGCAGACCGGCGAGTGGCCCTCGCGCGAGCAGGACGTCGAGGAAGTGGACGTGGACAAGCTCAAGCAGATGGTGTCGGTCAAGGATGAGGACATCGCCGCCCTGAACCAGTACGTGACCCCGCAAGGCTCCAAGGCGGGAGGCCAATCATGAAAATCAAGAAAGAACTCTGGTTCGGCCTCATCATCATGGGGCTGATCATCGCCGGCACCGGCGTCATGCTGATTTCGGCCGACAAGATCACCAATGGCCACCTGGGGCTGATGATGTTGGCCCTGGTGGTGGTGGCCATCATGATGGGCTTCCCCACCGCCTTCACCCTGATGGGCATGGGCATGATCTTCACGTGGCTGGCCTACGAGGAGAA
This sequence comes from Betaproteobacteria bacterium, assembly GCA_009918225.1. GTDB lineage: Bacteria > Pseudomonadota > Gammaproteobacteria > Burkholderiales > Burkholderiaceae_C > RFTU01. The sequence continues at coordinate 1,604 of RGEP01000301.1, forward strand.
CACGACCAAGACGCTGGACCTCATGGTGCAGTCGGCGTTCAAGGTGATGAGCAACGACGTGCTCATTTCCATCCCGTTGTTCGTGTTCATGGGTTATCTGGTCGAGCGCGCCAACCTGATCGAGAAACTCTTCAGGTCCTTGCACCTGGCACTGGCCCGCGTGCCCGGTTCGCTGGCCGTGGCCACGCTGTTCACCTGCGCGGTGTTCGCCACGGCCACCGGCATCGTGGGGGCGGTGGTCACCCTGATGGGCCTGCTGGCGCTGCCGCAGATGCTCAAGGGCGGCTACGACGTTCGCCTGTCGGCCGGTGCCATCACGGCCGGTGGCTGCCTGGGCATCCTGATCCCGCCCTCGGTGATGTTGATCGTCTACGGCGCCACAGCCGGCGTGTCGGTGGTGCAGTTGTATGCGGGTGCCTTCTTCCCCGGCATCATGCTCGCAGGGCTGTACATCGTCTACGTGATCATCGTGGCCAAGCTCAAGCCTGAGCTGGCACCACCGCTGTCGGAACAGGCGCGCTTCGTGCCCCTGCCACCACTCACGCAACAGATTTCCGATGCGGTGTCCAACCGTGCCCTGCCGGCCTTGATCAAGGCGCTCAAGGGTAGCCGCAACGTGAACGTGCCCGCTGGCTACATCCTGAAGGAGCTGTTCATCACGCTGCTGCCGGCCCTGCTGTTTGCCTTCATTGCGTTCATGTCGTGGCGCGTGGCCACCGCCCCGCTGGAGGTGGATGGCATGCCCGCCGGCATGGATTCCAGTGGCGGCATGATGAGCCTGGAGTC
>RGEP01000302.1 GCA_009918225.1 Betaproteobacteria bacterium
AAGGCCAGGCGGCGCTGCATCTGCGGCAGCAAGTCGGCCACCGCCACATAAATGAAGCTGCTGGCCGCCACCACCAAGAGGTAAGGAAAGACCTGCTGCAGGCCGCCCACGGCGAAGTAGCCGGTCAGGCCACCGGCCACCGCCGCCATGCCGGACAGGGCGTTGAACAGCAGCGCTTTGGCTCTGGAAAAGCCCGCATTGAGCAGCACGATGAAGTCGCCAATCTCTTGCGGAATCTCATGGGCGACGATGGCCAGGGTGGTCACCACGCCCAGCTTCACATCGGTCAGAAAGGCCGCGGCGATGATCACGCCGTCCATGAAGTTGTGAATGCTGTCGCCCAAGAGCACCGACCAACCGCCGGCGCCGGCTTGTTCGGCATCGAAGCCGTGGTGGTGGTCGTGGTGCGGGTGGTCGCCTTCGTGATGGTGGCTGTGGCGGTACAGCTCGGCCTTTTCCAGCAGGAAGAAGAACAGCAAGCCACCCAGCAGCGTGATGAACAACTCATGGGTGGGGGCCTGCGCCGACTCGAAGGCCTCGGGCAGCACATTGAGCAAGGCCGTGCCCAGCAGCACGCCGGCCGACAGGCTGACCAGGCTGTGCACGATGCGCCCGAGCACATGGGTGGTCAGGCTGGCGGCGGCCAGCACCGACAGCAGGCCGCCCAAGCCGGTGGCCAGAATGATGTAGAGCAGGGTCAAGCTAGTCGCGGAAGTTGTTGAAGGTCAGTGGCGCGTCGCTCACGTCCTTCTTGAGCAGGGCAATGGCCATCTGCAGGTCATCGCGCTTGCCGCCGCTGACCCGAACCGAGTCGCCCTGGATGGCGGCCTGCACCTTGATCTTGCTCTGTTTGATCAGGCTTTGAATCTTCTTGCCCAGGTCTGATTCGATGCCGGTTTTGATTTTCACCAGCTGCTTGAGTTTGTCGCCGCCCATCTTTTCGGGTTTGGCACTGTCGTCCAAAAAGCGAATGTCCACGCTGCGCTTGGTGAGCTTGGCCAGCAAGATGTCCTTGATCTGCTGCAGCTGAAAGTCGCTGTCGGCAAACAGCGTCAGCTCCTTGTTGCTGCCCTTGTCCGACAGCTCGATGCGCGCGTCGCTGCCCTTGAAATCAAACCGGGTGCCGATTTCCTTGTTGCTCTGGTCCACGGCATTGCGCACCTCGACCAGGTTGGGTTCAACGACCACATCAAAGCTCGGCATGGTTTAAAAGGGCCTGGGGCTGCTTGTTTTCTAGGGGAAAATTTTGCCATGCCTGCCCCTGTGCCGCCCGATGGGCCCGCTTCCCCTGGGAAACCGGGCCCCACCTTGACCGTGGAGGAGGGCGTCAGCCTGCGCGGGCTCAACACCTTGGGCCTGCCGGCCACGGCCGCTCATCTGGTGCGGGTGGACAGTGAAGCTGCGGTGCGGCGCATGGTGGACCACCCACGCTGGGGCCTGGCGCCCAAGATGGTCCTGGGCGGGGGCAGCAACCTGGTGTTCACGCGCGACCCGTCCATGCTGTGCCCAAACCCTGGCAGCCGGTGCTGGGCTATCTGGACCTGCAAAAGCGCATGGACGAAACCGGTGTGCGCGAGCCCTCGGCCCAGCAGGTCTTCGATTGGGTGTGTGCGATCCGCCGCGCCAAGCTGCCCGATCCCGCCGTCTTGGGCAATGCGGGCAGCTTCTTTAAAAACCCGGTGGTCAGCGCTGAGCAATGCCGCGACATCATTGCGCGCGACCCCGGCATCGTGCACTACCCGCTGGAAGACGGCACGGTCAAGCTCGCAGCGGGCTGGCTGATCGACGCCTGCGGCTGGAAAGGCCGCAGCGTGGGCCGCGCCGGCGTCTATGAAAAACAAGCCCTCGTGCTCGTCAACCGTGGCGGCGCCACCGGTGCCGAAGTCCTCACCCTGGCACGCGCCATCCAAGCCAGCGTTTATGAACGCTTTGGCATCCGGCTAGAACCCGAACCCGTCGTGGTCTGAGAAAAATGGGGAAAAAATGACTCCGACCCCATTTTTTGAGTCTGCTCAGGCGATGACGTAGGCGCCGGCTCCGGTGGCGATGAGGGTGCCCTGGTCGTTGACCAGGCGCATTTGGGTGGAGCCGATGCGGCCGCCCAGGCGGGTGACGACGGCTTGCGCGTCAAAGTACTGCCCAAGGCCCGGGCGCAGGTAGTCGATGCGCATGTCGATGGTGCCCATCTTGGCAAAACGGTGCATGACCTGGTCGGCGCTTTCGTGCGCGAATTTCTCACCGATGGCCACCATCAAGGCGATGCCGGCGGTGGCGTCCAACACGGCGGCGGTGACGCCGCCGTGCAGCCGCCCGTACAGGTAGTGCCCCACCAGCTCAGGCCGCATCGCAAAGCGGCACACCGTGCCGTTGG
>RGEP01000303.1 GCA_009918225.1 Betaproteobacteria bacterium
TGACCTTCCTGTTGGCCGAGCAGAACACCAACATGGCCCTGCGCTATGCGGACTATGGCTACATCCTGGAAAACGGGCGCATCGTGATGGATGGAGCCGCCAAAGACCTGCGGGAGAACGAAGACGTTAAAGAGTTCTATCTGGGCATGGGTGGTGGCGACCGCAAGAGCTTCAAGGATGTGAAAAGCTACAAGCGCCGCAAGCGCTGGCTGGCCTGAACAGCGACCTCATGAGCGACGAAGCATGGGGCTTCGCGCCCCCACCCTTTGAGGCTGAGGAGGCCCTGCAACGCTTGCGGCGCGAGCTGCGTGAGCTGGGCCTGCAGGAGCGCCAAGGCGCATGGGAGCGCCGCGGTGTGAGCCTTGCGCGCCTGGTGTTGCAGGGCCATGCGATCGAAGCCAGCCGGGTGAAAAAGCCCTCGCGCAGCAGCCCCGATTGGGTCAGTCGAAGCCTGAGGTCCTCTGCTGACGTGCGCCACTTCATCAGCGACCTGAAAAAACACCTCGCCCAGTGGAGCGACGACCATGCACAACAGCTTCAGCTACCACCTCACCCCCGGCGCCTGGATCATGGAAGCCGGGGCCCACGCCCTGGGCTGCACCGTGTTTCCAGGCGGTGTGGGCAACACCGAGCTGCAGCTGCAGGCCATCGCCGAACTGCGCCCTGACGCTTACTGCGGCACGCCCAGCTTTCTGCGCATCCTCGTTGAAAAAGCAGCCGAAACCGGGGTGTCCATCGCGTCCATCCAGAAGGCCCTGGTCAGCGGTGAGGCTTTTCCGCCTTCGCTGCGGGATTGGCTGATGGAGCGCGGCATCCAGGGCTACCAAGCCTATGCCACCGCCGATGCCGGCCTGATTGCCTACGAGACCGAGGCCCGTCAAGGCCTGGTGGTGGATGAGGGCATCTTGCTGGAGATCGTGCGCCCAGGCACGGACGACCCGGTGCCCGAGGGTGAAGTGGGTGAGGTGGTGGTCAGCGTGTTCAACCCCGACTACCCCCTGGTGCGTTTTGGAACCGGCGACCTCTCGGCCTTGCTGCCGGGCCCCTGCCCCACGGGCCGCAGCAACACCCGCATCAAGGGCTGGATGGGCCGAGCCGACCAAACCACCAAGGTTCGCGGCATGTTCGTGCACGCCAGCCAGGTGGGCGACATCGTCAAACGGCATGCGGGCGTGCAGCGTGCGCGCTTGATCGTCGAGGGGGAAATGGCCCAGGACCGGATGATCTTCCGGGTGGAACACGCCGGCCCGGCCGAGGGCTTGGAGCCGGCGCTGGCCGCCACCATCAAGGACATCACCAAGCTGCGCGCCGACCAGGTACAGGTGGTGCCGCCGGGCACCCTGCCCAATGACGGCAAGGTCATCGAAGACGCGCGCAAGTACGACTAAAGAAGTTCCTACGTAATTTCCACCGCGCCGAATCCAGCTTCCGTCCTTACGATGAAGGTTTCGCAATTAGCGCAACTTCAACGAGGACCATCATGAAGCGTTTGTTGAGTCTTGTGGCTGCTCTGGGCCTGTCGGTGGGCCTGGCGTCCAATGCCCTGGCGGCTTACCCGGACAAGCCCATCACCATCGTGGTGCCTTTCGCCGCTGGCGGCCCCACCGACAAGGTGGCCCGCGACCTGGGCGAGGTGCTGCGCAAGGGTTTGAACAACCAGAGCGTGATCATCGAGAACGTGGGCGGCGCTGGTGGCACGCTGGGTGCTGCCAAGGTGGCCAAGGCTGCACCCGATGGCTACACCCTGCTGCTGCACCACATCGGCATGGCCACCGCACCGGCCCTGTACCGCAAGATGCCGTACAACGTGATGGGCGACTTCGAGTTCCTGGGCATGGTCAATGAAGTGCCCATGACCTTGGTGGGCCGCACCACCCTGCCGGCCAACAACTTCGCCGAACTGCGCAAGTGGATCGACGCCAACAAGGGCAAGATCAACCTGGCCAATGCAGGCTTGGGCGCCGCTTCCCACCTGTGCGGCCTGCTGTTCCAGCAAAGCGTGGCGGTGGACATGACCACCGTGCCCTACAAGGGAACCGGCCCGGCCATGACCGACCTGATCGGCGGCCAGGTTGACCTGATGTGCGACCAGACCACCAACACCACCGCCCAGATCGAAGGCGGCAAGATCAAGGCCTTTGCCGTGTCCACGAGCAAGCCCCTGACCACCCCGGCGCTGGCCAAACTGCCCACGCTCGACTCACAAGGCCTCAAGGGCTTTAACGTGAGCATTTGGCACGGCCTGTATGCCCCCAAGGGCACGCCCAAGGCCGTGCTGGACCAGGTCAACGCCGCGCTGCGCACCGCACTGAAGGACCCTGAGTTCGTCAAGCGCCAGCAAGACCTGGGTGCAGTGGTCGTCACCGACGA
>RGEP01000304.1 GCA_009918225.1 Betaproteobacteria bacterium
TGCGATCGATTTGAACTTCATGGTTGTCTCCGTTCGGTTGGTCATGAGGTGGCACTCGTCAGTGCCGCTGGGTATAAACAGGCCCGTCGGCCATTGCAGGAATCGTCAGTGGGGGAAGGGCCACAGCCGCAACTTCTCCTTGGCGGTGGACCACAGTCGAGCCAAGCCGTGAGGCTCTACGATGAGGAAAAAGACGATCAGCCCACCGAAGATCATGAGTTCAGCATGGGCCACCATGGCGGTGCTGATGTCCACGCCCACCAAGTCACCCGCAGCGGGCAGAAACTGATTCAGAAAGATGGGCAGGACCACGATAAAGGCCGCGCCGAAGAAGCTGCCCATGATGGATCCCAGGCCGCCAATGATCACCATGAACAACAGCTGAAAGCTGCGGTCGATGGAGAACGCGGCCGGCTCCCAGGAGCCCAGGTGCACGAAAGCCCAAAGCGCGCCGGCAACGCCCACGATGAAGGAACTGACGGCAAAGGCGGTGAGCTTGGCGTAGACCGGACGAATCCCGATAACCGCCGCTGCCACGTCCATGTCGCGGATGGCCATCCACTCACGGCCCAGGTGGCTGCGCACCAAGTTCTTGGCCATCAAGGCGAAGACCATCACCACCCCCAAGCACAACAGGTACTTCTCTTGTGGGGTACTGATGGCGATGCCGAAAACGTTGAGGTCGGACACGGACACCGAACCCGAGGTGCTGTTGTTGGTGAACCAAGACACCCGCAAAAACATCCAGTCAACGAAGAACTGTGCGGCCAAGGTGGCCACAGCCAGGTAAAGGCCCTTGATGCGCAGAGAGGGAATGCCGAAGGCCACACCGACCAAAGTGGCACAGCCTCCGCCCAGCAAGAGGGCCAAGAGCAGCGGCATGCCTTCGATCCGAACCATGAAGTTATAGGCTGCATAGGCGCCCACGGCCATGAAGGCCCCCGTGCCCAGAGAGACCTGACCACAGTAACCCACCAGGATGTTCAGGCCCAACGCTGCCAAGGACAGAATTGCGATCCTGCCGTATCGGAAAGATCTGTTGATCCGATGCGTAACTCGTCTTGAACTGACCGTTTTCGCGATAAAGCATCTTGTCGTCGCTCGATGGATGGATGGGACTTGTGTCAAGTTAGGCCTGGACGGAAGGCCTTGATCTCGTCACACGCGGTCAATGATCTTTTCGCCAAACAGGCCCTGGGGACGCACCAGCAGCACGAACAAGACCAGGACATAACCAAACCAGATTTCGATGCCGCCACCCAGGGCGGGGCCGAGATAGACCTCAGACACCTTCTCGCCTACGCCAATCAACAGCCCGCCAATGATGGCTCCAGGTACCGATGTAAGGCCTCCCAGAATCACCACGGGCAGCGCCTTGAGGGCCACCAGGGACAGGGAGAACTGCACACCCAGCTTGCTGCCCCAGATCACGCCCGCCACCAAGGCCACGAATCCGGCCACACTCCAAACGATCACCCAGATGCGATCCAGCGGGATGCCGATCGATTGGGCGGCCTGATGGTCATCGGCCACCGCGCGCAGTGCACGGCCGGTGGATGTGAACTGGAAGAACAGGGACAGCGCGATCACCAGCAAGGCGGCAATCACGGCGGCATACAGGTCTTCCTTGTTCACCAAAATGCCGCCTTGAAAGATGCCGTCCAGCAGAAACATCGGATCCTTGGGCAGGCCCACATCGATCTTGTAGATTTCGCTGCCAAACAGCGTTTGGCCGAAGCCGTCCAAGAAGTAGGTGATCCCCAGGGTGGCCATCAACAAGGTGATGCCTTCTTGGTTGACCAGCTTGCCCAGCACCAGGCGTTCTACCAACCAGGCCACCACCACCATCAGGGCCATGGCCGCGATAAAGGCCAGGATGTTGGCCAGCAGCTTGCTGTCCAGCCCGGTGAGCTCGGGAATCCACTCTGAAAAGCGCGCCATGGCCAACGCTGCGAACAGCACCATAGCGCCTTGTGCGAAGTTGAAGACACCTGATGCCTTGAAGATCAGCACAAAGCCCAAGGCCACAAGTGAATACAGCATGCCGGTCATCAGGCCGCCGATCAGAGTCTCGATGAAAAATCCCATGGTGTGCTCCGGCTGGGCTCAGTGGCTCGTGCCCAAATAGGCCCTGATGACGTCTTCGTTGACCCGCACGTCTGCAGGTGTGCCGTCACCGATCTTCTTGCCGTAGTCCAGCACCACGACCCGATCAGAAATGTCCATCACCACGCCCATATCGTGTTCGATCAGCACGATGGTGGTGCCGAATTCATCGTTGACATCCAGCACGAAGCGGCACATGTCCTGTTTTTCTTCGACGTTCATGCCGGCCATCGGCTCGTCCAGCAGCAGCA
>RGEP01000305.1 GCA_009918225.1 Betaproteobacteria bacterium
CAGGCCGTTTTCCTGCACATCCAGGTAGGTGGCCTCAAAGCCCTGGCGCTCGAGTTCGCGCACCGTGTCCAAGACCGCCTTGTGCTCGGTCTTGACGGTGATGATGTGCTTGCCGCGCGCCTTGTAAAACTGTGCGGCGCCCTTGATGGCCAGGTTGTTGCTCTCGGTGGCGCCCGAGGTCCACACGATTTCGCGGGGGTCAGCGCCAATGAGCGCCGCCACGTCCTCACGGGCCTGCTCCACCGCCGCCTCGGCTTCCCAGCCCCACGCATGTGAACGAGACGCTGGGTTGCCGAAGTGTTCTGTCAACCAGGGAATCATCGCCTGGGCGACGCGGGGGTCCACCGGGTTGGTGGCCCCGTAGTCCATGTAGATGGGCAGGTGTGGGGTCATGCGTGAGGGCTTATTTGGCGAAGGCCGAGCCCAGTGCGAACACCGAGTTCGGCGCGGTGACCTTGATGGGTTTGACCACCGGGGTGCTGGAGATGGCTCGCTTGACAGGGGCTTCCTCGATGGAAATGCCCTTGGCCAGCTGCTCTTCCACCAGGCGCTTGAGGGAAATCGAGTCGAGGTACTCGATCATCTTGGCGTTCAGGCTGGTCCACAGGTCGTGCGTCATGCAGCGGCCGGCTTCATCGCCCATGCAGTTTTCCTTGCCACCGCAGCCGGTGGCGTCGATGGGCTCGTCCACAGCCACGATGATGTCGGCCACGGTGATGTCCTCGGCCTTTCGGCCCAGGGAATAGCCGCCGCCCGGGCCACGGGTGCTCTCGACCAGCTCGTGACGACGGAGCTTGCCGAACAGCTGCTCCAAGTAGGACAGCGAAATCTGCTGGCGCTGGCTGATGGCAGCCAATGCGACCGGGCCATTCTGCGAACGCAGAGCCAGGTCAATCATGGCGGTAACTGCAAAACGGCCTTTGGTGGTGAGTCGCATGGGGAGGTCCTGGGCGTTGGCTTGAGCAGCCCCAGCCGGCGGATTCCGAGTGGATTGCTCAAGTATAGAAGGGAAGTTGACTCCCTTAGTGGGATTATGGGCCGGTCACCCCAAAAATCCCAAAAAACACCCGGATCTCCCGGCGCGAACCCCAGCTCAGCTCCCCTTGCCCACCATCGGCACCACCTGGCCCCCGCCCGAGGCGCCAAAGGCCTGCTCCTTGATCAGGGCCAACTGGTCCCGCACCCGCGCGGCCTTCTCGAACTCGAGGTTTCGGGCGTGTTCCAGCATCTGCTTCTCCAGCAGCTTGATGCGCTTGCCCAGGTCCTTCTCCGACAAGGTCTCCAGCTCGGCGGCCGCCTGCGCTTGGCGCAAATCGTCCTTGGCCGTCTTGTCGCTGACCACCCCGTCGATCATCTCGCGGACCTGCTTTTTCACGCTGCGCGGCGTGATGCCATGCTCGGCATTGAAGGCCATCTGCTTGGTCCGGCGGCGCTCGGTCTCGTCGATGGCGCGGCGCATGGATTCGGTGATCTTGTCGGCATAGAGTATGGCCTGCCCGTTCACATGGCGCGCGGCCCGGCCGATGGTCTGGATCAGGCTGCGCTCGGCCCGCAGGAACCCTTCCTTGTCGGCATCCAAGATGGCCACGAGGGACACCTCGGGAATGTCCAGGCCCTCGCGCAGCAGGTTGATGCCCACCAGCACATCGAAGACGCCCAGGCGCAGGTCCCGGATGATTTCCACCCGCTCCACGGTGTCCACATCGGAGTGCAGGTAGCGCACCTTCACCCCGTTGTCGCTGAGGTAGTCGGTCAACTGCTCGGCCATGCGCTTGGTCAGGGTGGTGATGAGCACCCGCTCACCGATGTCCACCCGGTCGCGGATTTCCTGCAGCACGTCGTCGACCTGGTGGGTGGCCGGGCGCACCTGCACCACGGGGTCGATCAGCCCCGTGGGCCGCACCAACTGCTCCACCACCTGCCCGGCATGGCGGTGCTCGTAGTCGGCGGGGGTGGCCGACACGAACAAGACCTGGCGCATCTTCCCTTCGAATTCCTCAAACTTCAGCGGCCGGTTGTCTAGGGCAGAAGGCAAGCGGAATCCATATTCCACCAAGGTGGTTTTTCGGGCACGGTCGCCGTTGTACATGCCGCCGAACTGCCCGATGAGCACATGTGACTCGTCGAAGAACATCAGCGCATCGGCCGGCAGGTAGTCCACCAAAGTGGGTGGGGGGTCACCCGGCTGGGCCCCTGAGAGGTGCCGCGAGTAGTTCTCGATGCCCTTGCAGTGGCCCACCTCCTGCAACATTTCCAGATCGAAGCGGGTGCGCTGCTCCAGGCGCTGGGCCTCCACCAGCTTGCCCATGCCCACCAGCTCGGCCAGGCGCACGCGCAG
>RGEP01000306.1 GCA_009918225.1 Betaproteobacteria bacterium
GGCTTGATCGCCTTGGGATGCCTGCTCAGCGCTTGCGGTGGTGGGGGCAGTGGTGGGGGCAGCGGCACGGCCGTCTCGCCGCCGGCTGCCGGCGCAACGGGAGGTGGCAACAGCAGCACTGCGCCCACCACGCCCACCTCGCCGGCGCTCAGCTTCAACGGCAGCGTGGCCCTGGGCAGCCCCACTGGCAACAGCATCAAGGTCAATGTGTTCAGTGCGGACCAATCCGGCACGGTCTCGGTGGCCTATGGCAGCAGCCCGGCGGTGCTGATGCGCCTCACGGAACGCCTCAGCCTCAAGGCGGGTACCCCAGTGGAGTTCACCCTGAACGGATTGAACCCCAATGAGCGGCACTACTACCAACTCAGCTACCAGGCAGATGCGAATTCAGCCGCCTGGCAAGGACCCGTCCAGCCCTTCCAAACGGCTCGCGCTCCAGGCTCAAGCTTCACGTTCGCCATACAAGGCGATTCCCACCCCGAACGACCGCAGCAGTTCACCGCTGAGCTCTATGCCCGCACGCTCGACAGCGTGGCCGCGGATGCACCGGACTTCTACATCTTGATGGGCGACGATTTCAGCATCGACACCATCGACCCGTCCAAGATCACGCGCGCTCTGGTGACCGAGCGGTACACGCAGCAACGCCCCTGGCTGCACCGGATCTCTCGCAGCACCCCGCTGTTCCTGGTCAACGGCAACCATGAACAGGCGGCGCGCTATCTGCTCGATGGCACACCCGACAACGTCGCGGTTTGGGCACAAAACGCCCGCAACAGCCTGTACTCGCAGCCCGCGCCCGATGACTTTTACTCCGGCAACACCGAGCAAGTGCCCTTCATTGGCCTGCTGCGCAACCACTACGCGTGGACCTGGGGAGACGCCCTGTTTGTGGTCCTCGACCCCTATTGGTCTTCACCCGTGGCCGTGGACAACGTGTACGGCAACAGCAAGAAAGACAACAGCAATATGTGGGACGTGACCCACGGCGACGCCCAGTACGCCTGGCTCAAGCGGGTGTTGGAAAGCAGCAAGGCGGCGCACAAGTTTGTCTTTGCCCACCATGTGATGGGCACAGGCCGCGGCGGTGTCGAGCTTGCGGGCCTGTGGGAGTGGGGCGGCAGCAATGCCAAGGGCGTCGATGAAATGAAGTCCCAACGCCCCACCTGGGCCACGCCCATTCACCAGCTGTTTGTGCAGAACAAGGTCAAGATCTTTTTCCAAGGGCATGACCACGTCTGGGTGCGACAACAGCTCGATGGCGTGGTCTACCAGACCTTGTCGCAGCCGGCCGATCCCAACTATGCGCTGTACTTCGATGAGGCCTACAAGTCTGGTGAGAAGCACCCCAACACCGGCTACACCCGTGTGACGGTCTCCCCCACTCAGGTCAGGGTGGAGTACGTGCGCAGCCTTTTGCCCAAAGACGAAACCGCCGCCCGCCGCCAAGGCAGCGTGGTCACCTCTTACACCCTGCCATGAAACCCACCTTCTGCGGCCTCAAGCTCAATCTCGTGGACACACGGCACGCCGTCTGCATCTGGATGACGGTGTCAGCCCTGGCCTTTAGCCTGGCGGCTTGCGGCGGTGGAGGCGGGAGCGGCAGCTCGTCCGCGGGCAACCCGCCGCCCACCACCGATGGTGGATCCTCCGGCAGCAGCGGCGCAGCACCCAGCGCCTTCACCGGTGACATCCTCTTGGGCGCCCCAGAAGACACGCGGATTCGGGTCAAGCTTTTCAGCCCCACGCAATCGGGCAGCGTGCAGCTCAGTTGGGGCGTGCAGTCGGCCAATGAGTCGCGCAGCGCGGTGGCCACACTCAGGGCAGGCGAGCCCCTGGAAATGCTGGTCGAAGGTTTGCAGCCCGATGCGGCCTACCGTTGGAAACTGGCCTTCACGGCAAGCGGGGCCACGGCGGCCCTGGACAGCAACGAGTACCGCTGGCGCACGGCGCGACGGCCGGGCAGCACCTTCACCTTCACCATCCAAGCCGACTCCCACTTAGACGAAAACTCGGACCTCGCCATCTATCGCCGCACACTGGACAACATCCCGCTGTCCTCGCCTGATTTCCACATCGACCTTGGCGATACCTTTATGACCGAGAAGCATGCCGAGGCGTTTACGGCCGTGGTGAGCCCGGCGCCCAGTGCCACGGTGGTGAACAACCGTTACATCCAAGAGCGCGGCCACTTCGCCCGTATCGGACATTCAGTCCCCGTCTTTCTGGTCAATGGCAACCACGATGGCGAACTGGGTTGGTCTTTCACCGGCCAAGCGGACAGCTTGCCCATCTGGGCCACACAGGCGC
>RGEP01000307.1 GCA_009918225.1 Betaproteobacteria bacterium
CTTGTTGGTGAGCTGTGAACCTTGCGCCTGCATCACGGCCGGCGAGGTGTAGTTCTCGCTGGCGATCAGCTCGATGTGTTCTTCCTGGCGGCGGTTTTCCGCTTGCACAACGGACCACAGATCAGGGTCCACCAGGGCCAGGGTAGAGGTGTTGCGATCAAACATGGGGGCGATTCTCGTGTGGGTGAAGGGGGCCTCGTGGGTACCGCGCACGGCCCACGTGCTGCCCAGGCGCACGGCTGATTGCAGCGGCACAGGGCCGGCACCCGCGCTTCACGGTGTTACCACCTCGGCGCAGCCCGAACCAGGGCCCGCCTATCGCCAGTCACGCGGTGCCGATAGTTTAGCCGCCAGCGGCCAGCGGTGCCGATCCCGTGGTTGTTGAGGGCGCGGCTGCCGAGGCCGGCACCACCGAGTGGACGATGGTGTGTGGCACCGCCTTGCCCTGGGCCACCTGTTGCAAGGCACGGTGCTCGGCCAGCACCTTCTGGGTGTAGCCGTTGTCGTCACCTTCCGGGTGCGTCACGCCCACATAGCAGCGCAAGCCTTCTTCCAGCCCGCCGTTGCGGGCCACGCAATCCCGCAGCACCTGCACGCCCACCCGCAGGTTGCTCACCGGGTCGAAGGCCGCATGCGCGCCACCAAAGGCTTGGTACTTGTCGTCATGGATGCGCTTCATCACCTGCATCAGGCCTTGCGCGCCCATCGAGCTTTGTGCAAAGGGGTTGAAGGAGGACTCCACGGCCACCACCGCCAGGATCACGGTGGGCTCGAGCTTGCTGCGCCCACCCAAGGCCCAGGACTCGTGCACCAGGCGGGAAACAGGCTCCAGCGCCACGCGGTAGCGCCGGGACAGCCAGTTCGCCACGGCCGCCTGTTCGCGGCTCAGCCGCTCGGGCTCCAAAGCGGTGGCCCGCTTGCTGGCTTGCGGTTCGGCCAGGGCGCTCAGAAGGTTGCCGTCCTGTTCGGCCCGCTGCTCCAGCCGCTCCTGCAGCCAGCCCAGCGCGAAAGACTCCACGCGGTCGCGCACGTCCTCGGTACCGCCCATGAAGATCAGGCCGGCCACCACCGCCAGGCCCAGCAGGGCCAGGGTGTTGTGGCTGACTTCCAGCAGGCCGTTGCCCACGTCCCGGGCAAAGATCGCGACGCCGTCGCGCAGAATGACCCAGCGGGCGGCCAGGCGCCCCATGGGGCTGTCGGGTGCGTTCATGGTGAACCCCGCCTAAGTATTAACCCTTAATTCTACCACGCCAGCCCGGCCGCGCCGGGCCGGGTAACCTCGCGCCATGCACTACCGCGACCTGCGCGATTTCATCGCCCAACTTGAGTCCTCTGGAGAACTGCGGCGCATCGCAGCGCCGGTGGACCCCCACCTGGAAATGACCGCCCTGAGCGACCGCAGCCTTCAGGCCGGCGGGCCGGCCTTGCTGTTCGAGCGGCCTCAAGGCCAGGGCCGCCGTTGGCGCATCCCGGCGCTGACCAACTTGTTCGGCACCACACGCCGGGTGGCCCTGGGTATGGGGGCCAACAGCCTGGCCGAGCTGCGCGATGTGGGCCGCCTGCTGGCTGCCCTCAAGGAACCCGATCCGCCCCGTGCGCTCAAGGACGTGGGGCGCCTGTTCCAAATGGCCAAGGCGGTGTGGGACATGAAGCCCTCCGTGGTGCGCGACGCCCCCTGCCAGGAAACGGTGGTGCAGGGTGAGGACATCGACTTGGGCGAACTGCCCGTGCAGCTGTGTTGGCCCGGCGATGTTGCCCCGCTCATCACCTGGGGCCTGGTGATCACCCGCGGCCCGCAGTCGGTGGCCACACCGCGCCTGCGCCAGAACCTGGGCATCTACCGCCAGCAGGTGATCGGTCGGCGCGAACTCATCATGCGCTGGCTGGCGCATCGGGGCGGCGCACTGGACTTTCGCGACTTTGCACGCGCCAATCCCGGACAGCCCTTCCCGATGGCGGTGGCCCTGGGCGCCGATCCGGCCACCATCCTCGGTGCGGTCACGCCGGTGCCCGACACCCTTAGCGAGTACCAGTTCGCCGGCCTGCTGCGCGGCAGCCGCACGGTGCTCGTGGACACCAGCGTGGGCGAGGCGGGCCTGAAGCTGCAGGTGCCGGCGTCGGCCGAGATCGTGTTGGAGGGCCACATTCCCACGGCGCCCGAGGGCTACACCGGCACCAGCGAGCATGGCGTGCCGCTGAAATCGGTGGGCGGATACCTGCATGCGCTGGAAGGCCCCTACGGCGACCACACCGGCTACTACAACGAGCAGGATTGGTTCC
>RGEP01000308.1 GCA_009918225.1 Betaproteobacteria bacterium
TCTGAAGGTCCGTGCCAAGGAGCTCGATGACATCGCCGCAGCCATCAACAGCCAGCGACCTGAAATCGAGCAAGGGCTTGACGCGATCCGCGCCGAGCGGGCGGCCATCGAGGCGCGTGCGGCGCGTGCCCGGGAGTTCCAACCCAAGATGATGGCCTACAGCCAAAAGGTCCAAGCTTTCAACGCCCGCATGGGCGAGCTCAATGGCCGAAGCCGCTTGACGACCAGCGAAGGTCGAGAGCTTGAGGACATGCGCAAGCAGATCCCGGAACTTGAAGCTGAGCGCAAAGCCCTCAACGAGGAACGCGAGCGCCTGCTGGACGGCTATGAAGAGAGCGTCAAGGCCTTTGCGGTGAAGGCCAAGGCGGCTGAAGACCGCGCTGCCGAGTGGAACCGTCGTAAAGACCAACACACCCGGGATACAGAGGACCTGACGGCTGCATCAGCTGACTGGCGCCGTGACTGCGCGGACCGGCCCTACCGGGAAGATGACGAAAAGGCGATACGTGCCGGCCGTTGAACCGGGTCCAGATCGCTTGCTCTTGAGTTGATACCCCACACGACGGGCCCTGGGGCCGAGGCGCCTGCGATCTCGGGACCCTGCGATCCTGCCTTAGAGGAACTGATGTCCAACGCTGACTCCATCCACACCTCGAGCCCAGTGCAAGTCCCGAGTGCCAACGATGCGGCGGCAGACAACCCGCTGCTGCAGAACTGGGACGCACCCTATGGCCTGGCGCCCTTTGAGCGCATATGCGCCGAGCACTTTGAGCCCGCCTTTGAGCGCGCGATGGCCGAGCAGCGGGCAGAGCTCGACGCCATCGCATCGCAGGCCCAGCCCCCCAGCTTTGAGAACACGGTGGCCGCCTTCGATGCGTCGGGGCGGTTGCTGGCGCGTTTGGAGGGGGTCTTTCACAACCTCTGCGCGTCGGAGACTTCACCGGAGCTGCAGGCGGTGCAGCGCCGCTTGGCCCAACCCTTGGCGGCTCACAACAATGCGGTGTACATGCACGCCGGCTTGTTTGCGCGTGTTGACCGGCTGTTCGGGGACCGGGCGAGTCTGGGGTTGGATGGGGAGTCCTTGCGCTTGTTGGAGCGTGTGCACCTGGACTTCGTTCGGGCCGGCGCACGGCTTAAGGGCCAGGCACAACGGCGCTACGCCCAGGTCATGGAAACGCTGGCCGATCTGCACACCCGCTTCGGCCAAAACGTGTTGGCCGATGAATCAAGTTACGCCTTAGCCCTGAACGATGAGCGTGACCTCGTGGGACTGCCGGCCTTCGTACGCGATGCGGCTGCCGACGCGGCCCGCATGCGCGGCTTGTCGGGGCATGTGGTCACACTTTCTCGTTCGCTGATCGTGCCCTTCCTGACGTTCAGTGAGCGGCCCGACCTGCGCGAGCAGGCTTGGCGTGCCTGGACCAGCCGTGGTGAGCATGAGGGACCAACCGATAACCGGTCCATCGTGCGGCAGATACTGGCGTTGCGCGCAGAGCAGGCGGCGCTGCATGGGCACCGCTGCTACGCGGATTTCGCGCTGGAAGACACGATGGCGCAGCGCCAAACGGCGGTGATGGCCCTGCTCGACCAGGTGTGGGAGCGTGCCCTGCCAGCCTTAGAGGCAGAGCGCGCCCAGTTGCAGTCACTCAAGGCCACGATTGGACAAGCGGGTCCGATTGAACCCTGGGATTGGCGGTATTGGGCGGAGAAGGTTCGCCACAGCACCTATGCGATTGACGACGCGCAGGTCAAACCGTATTTTTCTTTGGACCGGATGGTGTCGGCGGCCTTTGATTGCGCCCAGCGCCTGTTTGGCGTGCGCTTCCACCACCGGCCCGATTTGAAGCTGTACCACCCAGACGTCAAAGCCTATGAGGTCACCCGCAGCGATGGCTCAGCGGTGGGGCTTTTTCTGCATGACAACTTTGCCCGCCCAACCAAGCGCAGTGGCGCCTGGATGAGTGCTTACCGTTTGCAGTCGGGTCTGGTTGATGGGGCGGCGGGAGGCGGTCAATCGCGCACGCTGCCCATCATCGTCAACAACAACAACTTCGCCAAAGCGCCCGAAGGCCAGCCGACCTTGCTGAGCTTCGATGATGTCCGCACACTGTTTCATGAGTTTGGGCATGGCCTGCACGGTTTGCTCTCCAATGTGCGCTATGAACGCCTATCCGGTACACAAGTGCTGCGCGACTTTGTGGAACTGCCGTCTCAGCTGTTCGAGCACTGGATGAGCGAACCCCAGGTTTTGCAGACCCATGCGCGCCATGTGCACACCG
>RGEP01000309.1 GCA_009918225.1 Betaproteobacteria bacterium
GCGCTTGAGCCGTGGAATGTCGTCTATGCACAGTCCCGCATGCTGCAGGGCTTGACGCATGGTGACGCCATCGGTGTCGGCCTGCTCCAGCCAAGCGGGGTCGAAGCTGCCGGTCAAGGCACTGGACGACAAGAACGTGGCCTTGTAGCGCTGGCCCTCTTCTTCCGAGAAGCCCACCACTTCAATGCCAAAGGGCAGGCGCTTGCCTTGTCGGTGAAGTTCCCGCACACAGGCCATGGGCACGAGGATGCCCAAGCGGCCGTCGTATTTGCCGCCATTGCGCACGGTGTCGAAGTGCGAACCCGTGATCAGGCGCGGCGCGCTTGGGGACGCCCCGTGGTACACGCCCACCACATTGCCCACCGCATCAATCTCCACGCTGTCAAAACCGCAGTCGGCCTTCATCCAGTGCAGCAGGCGCTGCGCGCAGGCGCGGTGCGCGTCGGTCAGGTAGGTCACCGTAAGTTCACCGCGCTCGGCATAAGGGGGCTCGCTGTGCTGGGCCAGGTGCTCGGCCCAATCCCACACCAGGTTGCCCAGCTGCGGCTCGTGGCCGAACTTGTCGTTCAGGCGAATCTCGGCGATGCGGTGGATGTTGCGCAAGCACTCGGCGCGCTCAAAGTCGGGGTGGTGTTGCAGGCGGCGCGCGAAGGTGGCGATGATCTCGGCGCGCGGCAGGCCCAAACCCCGCGGGCCCCGAACCGCCAAGATGAAGGGAAAACCAAACTTGGCGTTGTAGTCGGCATTCAGCCGCTGCAGGCGCTCAAACTCTTGCGGCGTGCAATCGGTCAGGCCTGCCCTGCCCTGCTCGTGGGTGGATTCAGCGGTGAGCGTCTTGCTCACCATGGCCTTGCCCGCCAATTCCGGGTGGGCGCGAATCAGGCCCAGCTGCTCGGCTTCGCTGGCTTGCCGCACCACGTCGGCCAGGGCTTGCTTCAGGTGCACCAGGCTCTTGAAGGGCGCTTGGGCATGCGCACGCTCGGCAATCCAAGGCGAGTGCTCGTAGATGCCCTCAAGCAAAGCCACAAACGCCGAGCGGTCTGCCGCATTCAAGGCTGCCAGCGTGAGGGTGGATGGGGTTGCTGCATTCATCGGGTGGGTTCCAAGGGGCGTGCTCCAGGGCTTTAGCGCTGCAGCGCTTCAGGGCTTCAGGGCCTCAGGCCCATTCAAAAGCGGTGGCTGCGTCATAGGGGTGGATGGCGCGCCAGTGCCGGGCAATGTCGATGCGGCGCGTAACCCACACCCGGTCGTGCGACTGGACATGGTCCAAGAAGCGCTGCAGCGCACGCAAACGGCCCGGGCGGCCCAAGAGCCGGCAATGCATGCCGATGCTCATCATGCTGGGGTGTTCTGCACCTTCGGCGTAGTGCACATCAAAGGCATCGCGCAGGTACTGGAAAAACTCATCCCCATGGGAATAGCCCTGAGGCAGGGCAAAGCGCATGTCGTTGCAGTCCAGGGTGTAGGGCACGATCAGCTGCGGCACCACCGAGCCGTCGGTCTTGCGGACCTTCATCCAGAAGGGCAGGTCGTCGCCGTAGTAGTCGCTGTCGTATTCGAAGCCGCCATGCTCGGCCACCAAGCGGCGGGTGTTGGGGCTGTCGCGCCCGGTGTACCAGCCTGCGGCGTGTATGCCCTGCCCGTGCGCTTGTCCGGTCAGGGTTTCGATGATGCGCACACCGCGCTGCAGGTGTTCACGCTCGGTGTGCTCATCGATGTTTTGGTAGTGAATCCAGCGCCAGCCGTGGCAAGCCACCTCGTGGCCCAGCTCCACAAAAGCCTGGGTCAAGTCTGGGTGGCGCTCCAGGGCCATGCTCACGCCAAAGACGGTCAGCGGCAAACCCCGGCGTTCGAACTCGCGCAGCAGGCGCCACACGCCCACGCGCGAGCCGTATTCGTAGATGCCTTCCATGCTCAGGTGCCGCGCGGGAAAGGCCGCCGGGTTGAACATCTCGGACAGAAACTGTTCACTGCCCGCATCACCATGCAGCACCGAGTTCTCGCCGCCCTCTTCATAGTTCAGCACGAACTGCACGGCCACGCGGGCGTTTGCGGGCCACTGCGCCTGAGGCGGGTTGCGGCCGTAGCCGATCAGGTCTCGGGGGTAGCGTGCAAGCGGCTGGTTCATGGGCGTTTGAGGTGCTCAGGATGGGCAGATCAGCTCATATCAAGGCAGGACCGGCAGGTGTCCAGGGCTTGACGGCCGTGATGAAGTGTATACACTTTTGTGTTCAATGCAACCCTGATTGGAGACCCCATGGGCCACCTGAGCACCCACG
>RGEP01000310.1 GCA_009918225.1 Betaproteobacteria bacterium
GGCGGCTCGCGATCCCGCGGTGGTTGGGTGTTGCCCCCCGTGCCGCTGCCACCCCCTTCAATCGGTGTGGGGTTGGGGTTGGTGATTTGAAAGGGCACACTGAGCGATGCAGCTTTACTTGCATTGCCCGCTGCATCGTTAGCCGCGCCCGCAGGCAGCGTCGCAACGATGCTGCCTTTCAGTTGTGCATCGGCAGAGGTGCCTGGACTCAAGACGCCTGCAGGCGTTCCTGCTGAAGCAAGCGGTGTGACCAAGGCCTGCCACACGGTGGCGGTTAGCTGTGTGAAGCTATCAAGTCTTGCCCCTGCAAGGCTAAGATCAGTAGCGGTGAGCCCCGTTACCGGTTCATCAAAGGCAATGCGCAAGGCCACCTGACCGGTCGCAAGCCCATTGGCCGTATCGCTTAAGGCCGCCGCAGGCGCTTTGCTGTCGATGCGCTGGCTGGCGCTCACCGAGCCAGCCGGCGCATTGCCAAGCGCATCGGTCACAGCACCGGCCTTAAGGCTCAGCGCAAGATCGCCTAAGAAATCAGCTTGCGGGGTTGCCGTTACTTCCCATTGGGTGGAAGATAAAGCCGTGAGCTTTGAAAGATCACCCCCTGTCACGCTTAGGTCATCGAGCGTAAGCCCATAAACAGCTTCAGAAAATGTTAAGCGAAAGACAACCGGCAAGCCTGTTGCCATTGGATTCGTGGCACTGTCGCTAACGTTATCGCTCACCACAAGCGTGGGCGCCTTGGTGTCGACAGCCACCGATTGGCTTGGGGTACCAGAAAGTGTGTTGCCCTTGAGATCTTTGACAGCGCCCTGAGCAAGCGTCAAGACCACATCACCGCTATAGTCTTTATTGGGCGTAGCAACAAGCTCATAGGTCTTGGCATCAAGGGCGCGAAACTCGCCCGCTGTCGCCTGACTGAGCTTAATGTCTGACGCTGATAAACTTTGGATCGGCTCAGAAAAGCTAAGCGTAAAGCGAATCGGTAGGGCCGTTGCCGCACTCACCGGGGCCCCAGGCACCGTGGCGCTTGAGACATCGGCTTTAACGGTCAGACTAGGCGGCTTGGTATCAACACTTGTGTTGCCCAGCGCGTTTTGGGGCGCAAGCGAAACGTTATTAAACGAATCACTGACTGCGCCTGCCTTAAGCTTCACGCTGATCTCGCCTTCAACCTGCGCATCGGCCGAAAGCTCAAGTCGGTAATTGAGGGCATCGAGTCGCTCAAGGCTCGTTGCCTTAGCATTGGTGATCTCAAAATCAGAAAGTTCAAGCCCATAGACTGGTTCAGAAAACTGAACCGTAAGCTGCGCAAGACTTGGCACAAGCCCCGTGGCAGCAGCCTTCATTACAAGATCGCTTGAAGCCACAGTGGGTGGCGTTTTATCGCTTGGAAGCGCTAAACCACCCGATGCACCCGACGCTGCTTGCACCTGTGCTCCCAGGGCTTGCAAGACGCTTGCATCAAGTTTTGCGGCAACCTCAGCAAGGGGCCTCTTTGCGGCAAGCGCTTGAGCGAGCTCTGCCCCCACAAAAGCCTGCCCAATGACCTGCAGCTTGGCAAGCGATTCAAAGGCCGTGCTGACGGTTGTGGCGCCGCTGTTAAGTGAGGCAAGTGCGGCAGCACTTTGGCTCGCCACGGCGCTATTGAGTGAGGCAAGCGTTTGGCCAAGCGCTGCAAGATCGCTTGCCGACATACTCTGGGCTGCTTGGGTAAGACCCGCCCCCGCGACTTGCGTGAGGAGCGTAGCCGATTGCAAATCGAGCGGTCGATTGAGATTCGAAAGGATGGTTGCTGCCAGCGCTGTTGCAATCCCATCTGCAAGCTCATCGGCTTGATTAGCAGGCACGAGGGCAGCGCTCACTCGCATCAGATTGGCCACTTGCACAGCACTTGTCTGCGCGGCAAATCCCGAGGGATTCGTACTCGCTAGCCAATCGGTGCTTAAAAGCGATGCAGTGCCTGACAGGTTGAGTGAAAGCGCTTTGGCAACATAGTCTTGTGCAGACTCAACCGATAGGCCCCGATCGGTGAGCTTTTCAACCAGCGTTGTGATGGGATTGACCACCAGGGCGCCCGCCGGTGCGCTGAGCTGTCCAAGAAAGCTTAGTCCGGTTGCAATGTCGGTCCCACCGGTGGCAACCACCGGATGGGCTTCGCCAAAGCTCAGATAAGCGCCCTTGGTATCGGTAAGCACACTTCGCTCACCAGGATCTTTCACCCCATCGTTATCGGCATCCACCCACACCGTGGCGCCTGAAAGGTAGCCATCGGCCACCACTCC
>RGEP01000032.1 GCA_009918225.1 Betaproteobacteria bacterium
GCCATCTTCCTGTGCCTGATGGCCGAAGCCTTCATGGGCTACCTGCTGCCCTGGGGTCAGATGTCCTACTGGGGCGCCCAGGTGATCGTGAACCTGTTCGCCGCCGTGCCCTTCGTCGGTGAAGACCTGGCCTTGCTGATCCGCGGCGACTACGTGGTCTCTGACGCCACGCTCAACCGCTTCTTCAGCTTCCACGTGATCGCCGTGCCGCTGGTGCTGCTGGGCCTGGTGGCCGCGCACATCATCGCGCTGCACGAGGTGGGTTCCAACAACCCCGACGGCGTCGAGATCAAGGCCAACAAAGATGCCAGCGGCAAGCCGCTGGACGGTATCCCTTTCCACCCCTATTACACGGTGCACGACATCATGGGGGTGAGCGTGTTCTTGATGGTCTTCTCGGCCATCGTGTTCCTCGCGCCTGAGTTGGGCGGCTACTTCTTGGAGTACAACAACTTCATTCCAGCCGATCCCTTGAAGACCCCCGCGCACATCGCACCGGTCTGGTACTTCACGCCTTACTACTCCATGCTGCGCGCCACCACCGACGTGATGATGAACGTCTTGGTGGTGATCGTGGGCCTGGGCGCAGTGACCGCCGTGGTCAAGGGCAAGTTCTCAGGCGTGGCCAAGGCTGGCATCGTGGTGGCGGCTTTGGTGGCCGCAGCCCTGTTCAAGACCTTTGATGCCAAGTTCTGGGGCGTGGTGGTCATGGGAGGTGCGGTCATCATCCTGTTCTTCCTGCCTTGGCTGGACAACAGCCCGGTGAAGTCCATCCGCTACCGCCCGAGCTGGCACAAGTACCTGTACGGCATCTTCGTGATCTTCTTCTTGGTGTTGGGCTACCTGGGTATCCAGCCGCCGTCCGACATCGGCACGTTGATCGCACAGGTCGGCACGCTGTTCTACTTCGGCTTCTTCCTGCTGATGCCCTGGTGGAGCCAGATCGGCGAGTTCAAGCCGGTGCCCGAACGCGTGGTGTTCCAGCCGCATTGAACGACCGCGCAACACGGAAGACACAAGACATGAAAAAGCTGTTCGCATCCCTGTGTGCCGCCGCGGCGCTGATGATCGGTACCGCTCCGGTGGCCCACGCTGCCGGTGGTGGCGTGGCCTGGGACAAGTTCCCCACCGAGAAGATGACCGACATGGCCGCCCTGCAAAACGGCGCCAAGTTGTTTGCCAACTACTTGCAGGGCCAGCGCAAGGCGGTGTTTGAAGATCAGCCTGACCCGCACGACAAGTCCAAGACGGTTCATGTCTTCAAGGGCTATGAGCAGCTCACGCCGGGTACCATGAACGCGCGCGAGTACGACAACGCGATTGCCGACCTGGTGGCCTTCCTGAAGTGGATGGGTGAGCCCCAACAGGGCAGCCGGGTTCGCTTGGGGGTCTGGGTCTTGTTGTTCCTGGGCGTGTTCACCCTGATCGCCTGGCGTCTGAATGCCGCCTACTGGAAAGACATCAAGTAAAGATTGATCACACGCAACCCGATGCAGGCGCAGCGGGTTGTAGCGCAGTGGGTGCACCGCTCAGGGTGCCAAGATGCCCACTGCGCTTCGTATTTATGACGGCCTGAGCTGAAGTAACGCGGCAAGCCCTAAGGCCTGCTGAACCACCACACCCTCGAGGGGAGACCACACGCCATGATGGTGCTTTATTCCGGAACCACCTGCCCCTATTCGCACCGCTGCCGCTTCGTGCTGTTTGAAAAGGGCATGGATTTCGAAATCCGCGATGTGGACCTGTTCGCCAAGACGGAAGACATCGCCTTGATGAACCCCTACAACGAAGTGCCCATCCTGGTGGAGCGCGACCTCATCCTGTACGAGTCGCACATCATCAACGAGTACATCGATGAGCGCTTTCCACATCCCCAGCTGATGCCTGGCGACCCCGTGGCACGGGCCCGTGTGCGGCTGTTCCTCTTCAATTTTGAAAAGGAACTGTTCACCAATGTGAACGTGTTGGAAGGCCGCGGCACCAAGCCCAACGACAAACAGATTGAAAAGTCCCGCTCGCAGATCCGTGACCGCCTCACGCAGCTCGCGCCGATCTTCATGAAGAACAAGTACATGTTGGGCGACGACTTCTCGATGCTGGACGTGGCCATTGCACCGCTGTTGTGGCGCCTGGACTACTACGGCATTGAGTTGTCCAAGAACGCAGCGCCGCTGCTGAAGTACGCCGAGCGCATCTTCTCGCGCCCGGCCTACATCGAGGCGCTGACGCCCTCTGAAAAGGTGATGCGCAAGTAAGCTGGCGGCGCTTCGGCATGAACAAGCCCCTGAGCCCAGAATCCCAAGGCAGCAGCACGCGGCCCTACCTGATCCGTGCCTTGCACGACTGGTGCACCGACAACGGCTTCACCCCCTACCTCGCGGTCCACGTCGACGAAACCGTCGATGTGCCGCGCGAGTACGTGAAGAACAACGAGATCGTGCTCAACGTGGGGTTCGAGGCCACCAGCGGTTTGCAGCTGGGCAACGACTTGATCGAGTTCAAGGCCCGCTTCGGCGGCGTGGCGCGTGACATCTGTGTGCCGGTGGACCATGTCGTGGCCATCTACGCGCGCGAAAACGGCCAGGGCATGGCCTTCCCCATGCCCGCGGCCCCCGGTACGGCCCCGAGCATGGGATCAGACGAAGGCGAAGCGACGCCGGGCGTGGCCAGTGCCGGGCCGCGTCCAGCCGGGCCTCGGCTGTCTGCGGTACCGTCGCAGCGAACCCCGGTGCCCGAGGCCTCCCCTTCCGATGCCGCCGCTGGCGCGCCACCGACCGACGACGGCCCCGAGCCCTCGGGCCCGGACGCAGCAGGTGGCCGCCCGTCCCTCAAGCGCATCAAATAAACTTCGGGTCTGAAGCCCCAGGCCGGCTTAGCTCAGTTGGTAGAGCACCGCTCTTGTAAAGCGGGGGTCGTCAGTTCGAGTCTGACAGCCGGCACCAAGCCCAGCATTGGCCTGTGAGCCTTGGTCTTATCGCGAAAGCAGGGCGTTGAGCCGGATGCGGGGCACGCTCAAGCCTTGTTCGGCCAAGGCCGCTTCCATCAAGGGGACCAACTGCCTCAACTTGGCCAGCGCCGCGGCTTGGCGGGTCAGCAGCGTCCAGCCCTGTTCGTCCCAAGGCCCAGCCAACAGTTGGGGCCGCAAGGCCGCAGGCAGCACCGGCAGCACCGCCGCCAAGCAGGCCTGCGAGCGGGCCATGCGCTGGGCCAGATGGGCCAGGCCCGGGTCTTCGCGCAGGGTCGACCCCACTGCACGGGGCAAGGGGACCGAATCAGCGAACCTGCCCATCGACGTACCACCACTGGCCGGCCTCCAGCACGAAGCGGCTGGTTTCATGCAGGCGGTTGGCCTTACCCCCCCACTTGCTGCGGGCGACGAATTCCACCTCAGCGCCCGTGGGCCCGGTGGAGCCGTGCCGGCGCACCTCCAGCCCCAGCCACTTCAATTCTGGGGGCAGGGCGTCCAGGCTGGTGGGCCGGGTGCTCGGGTGCCAGGTGTCCAGGAGATAGTCCAGGCGCCCCAAGGCATAGGCGCTGTAACGTGAGCGCATCAGGGCCTGCGCATCGGGGGCCTGCAGGCGCTGGGGCCCCTCATGCCAACGGCCGCAGCACGCCGACAGGTTCAGCCCGGTGCCGCAGGGGCAAATGGCTTGCGCGGTGCTCATGGGGACGAGTGTAGGCCCGGGATAAACTCGAAAGTTGACCTTTTTGACGGCATGGCCTCAAGCCCATGCCGCTGTAGCGCATGTTGCCCAAGCTTCTGACCTCGATATTCGGCAGTCGAAACGACCGCCTGCTCAAGCAGTACCGCAAGGTGGTGCAGCAGATCAACGCCTTGGAGCCCCGCTTCGAACAGATGGACGATGCGGCCCTGCGCGGCTTCACCGACGAGCTGCGCGCGCGCGTGGCTGGCGGCACCAGCCTGGACGAGGTCCTGCCCGAGGCCTTCGCGTTGACACGCGAAGCCGGCAAGCGCACGCTGAAAATGCGGCACTTCGATGTGCAGCTCATCGGCGGTATGGCCCTGCACAACGGCAAGATCGCTGAGATGAGAACCGGCGAGGGCAAGACCCTGATGGCCACGCTGCCGGTCGTGCTCAACGCCTTGGCCGGCAAGGGCGTGCATGTGGTGACGGTCAACGACTACCTGGCTCGGCGCGATGCCGAATGGATGGGGCGCCTCTACACCTTCCTGGGGCTGACGGTGGGCGTGAACGTCCCGGGCATGGAGCGCGAGGCCAAGCAGGCGGCCTACAACGCCGATGTCACCTACGGCACCAACAACGAGTTCGGCTTCGACTACTTGCGCGACAACATGGTCTATGAGACCCGAGACCGTGTGCAGCGAGCCTTGCATTACGGCATCGTGGACGAAGTGGACTCCATCCTGATCGACGAGGCCCGCACACCCCTGATCATCAGTGGCCAGGCTGAGGACCACACCGATCTGTATGTCCGGATCAACGCGGTCGTGCCCGCCTTGAAGCGGCAAATCGGCGAGGCCGATCCTCGCACGGGGCTCGGCGTGATTGAGCCGGGCGACTTCACCGTCGACGAGAAGTCTCACCAGGTGGTGTTGACGGACGATGGCCATGAGCATGCCGAGCAGCTGCTGGCGCAGGCCGGGCTGTTGCCCGAGGGGGCCAGCCTCTATGACGCGGCGAACGTCACCCTGATGCACCATGTCTACGCAGCCCTGCGGGCTCGGCACCTGTACAACCGCGACCAGCACTATGTGGTGCAAAACGGTGAGGTGGTGATCGTTGACGAATTCACCGGCCGCCTGATGAGTGGCCGCCGCTGGAGCGACGGCCTGCACCAGGCGGTGGAGGCCAAGGAAGGCGTGGCCATCCAGTCTGAGAACCAGACCATGGCCTCCATCACCTTCCAGAACTACTTCCGCATGTACGGCAAGTTGTCGGGCATGACCGGCACGGCCGACACCGAAGCCTACGAGTTCCAGGAGATCTACGGCCTGGAGACGGTGGTCATTCCCCCGAACAAACCCACGGTTCGGCGCGACGAGAACGACCTGGTCTACAAGACGGCCCAAGAAAAGTACAACGCCGTCATCGAAGACATCCGGGACTGCCACGGGCGGGGGCAGCCGGTGCTGGTGGGCACCACGTCCATTGAAAACAGCGAGACCCTTAGCGCTTTGTTGCAAAAGGCGGGGCTGCCTCACCAGGTGCTCAACGCCAAGCAGCATGCCAAGGAAGCGGAGATCGTGGCCCAGGCCGGCCGGCCCGGCATGATCACCATCGCCACCAATATGGCCGGTCGCGGCACGGACATCGTGCTGGGCGGCAGTGTCGAAAAGCAGGTTCAGTTCATCGAGGCCGACGAGGCCCTGGCCGATGCCGTCAAGGCCGAGCGCATCGCCACGCTGCATGGCGAGTGGCAAGGCTTGCATGAGAAGGTCAAGGCCGAAGGTGGTTTGCGCATCATTGCCACCGAGCGGCATGAGAGCCGCCGCATCGACAACCAGCTCCGTGGCCGCTCAGGCCGGCAAGGTGACCCGGGCTCTTCGCGCTTTTACTTGTCGCTCGACGACCCCTTGATGCGGATTTTTGCCGGTGACCGGGTGCGTGCCATCATGGACCGGCTGAAGATGCCCGAGGGCGAGGCCATCGAAGCGGGCATCGTCACGCGGTCAATCGAGGGCGCGCAGCGCAAGGTGGAAGCGCGCAACTTTGATGTGCGCAAGCAGCTGCTGGAGTACGACGACGTCTCCAACGACCAGCGAAAGGTCATCTACCAGCAGCGCAACGAAATCCTGGAAGCCGCTTCGCTCAAGGACACCATTGGACACTTGCGCCAGGGCGCCCTCACGCAGGTGGTGCGCCTGCATGTGCCCGAGGAAACGCTGGAAGAGCAATGGGACCTCGCCGCCCTGGAGCGCTCGCTGCGCGATGAGTGGACGCTGGACCTGCCCCTGGTCCAACAGGTTCAGGCGTCGGAGTCCATCACCGACGATGAGATCCTGGAGCGGGTGCTGGCCGCTGCAGACGACCAGTTCCAAAACAAGCTCGACATCGTGGGGGAGGAGCAGTTCACGCCCTTCATGCGCATGGTGCTTCTGCAAAGCCTGGACACGCACTGGCGCGAGCACCTGGCTGCCTTGGACTACCTGCGGCAGGGCATCCACCTGCGCGGCTATGCGCAGAAGAACCCCAAGCAGGAGTACAAGCGCGAAGCTTTCGAGTTGTTCGCCCAGCTGCTTGACTCGGTGAAATTGGAGGTGACCCGCACCCTCATGACGGTGCGCATTCAAACCCGCGAGCAGGCCCAAGAGCTGGAAGAGGCGGCGCAAAAGATCGAAGAGAGCGCGAGTCAGGTCAGCAACGTTACCTATACCCATCCCAATGAAGATGGCTCGGTCAGTTCAGAGACCGACCCGGCCACGGCCGCGCCCGAGCTGCCCCGGGTAGGCCGCAACGATCCCTGTCCCTGTGGCAGTGGCAAGAAGTTCAAGCAGTGCCACGGCAAACTGAGTTGAGACCGAGACCCACCCATGCCCGTCAACCTCAAAGCCCCTGACCCCGCCAGCCTCAAGCCGGTGGCCGGCGTTCGGCTGGGCATCGCCATGGCCGGCATCCGCAAGGCCAACCGGCGCGACCTCACCGTGATCACCCTGGATGAAGGCGCCTGCGTGGGTGGGGTGTTCACCCTCAACCGCTTTTGCGCCGCGCCCGTGCAACGCGCGGCAAACCTGCATTGCGCTGGCCCGCCATCTGAACCTGGCCCCTGAGCAGATCCTGCCCTTTTCCACGGGTGTGATCATGGAAACGCTGCCGGTGGAGCGCATTGAAGCCGGGCTGCCCGCAGCCTTGGCTGACCTCAAGGCTGACAACTGGGCTGTAGCCGCTGAGGGGATCATGACCACCGACACCCTGCCCAAGGCGGCTTCACGCCAAGTGGTGATTCAGGGCAAGACGGTGACGGTCACCGGCATCAGCAAAGGCGCGGGCATGATCAAGCCCAACATGGCCACCATGCTGGGCTTCATGGCCACCGATGCGGTCATCGCACCGGCGCTCATGGACGAATTGGTGCGCGAGACGGCTGACCGCAGCTTCAACCGCATCACCATCGACGGCGACACTTCGACCAACGATTCCTTCATCGTGATCGCCACCAACCGGGCGGGTCACGCCCCAATCGAACAACTGGATTCGCCCGACGGGGTGGCCTTGCGGGAGGCGGTTTTTGGAGTGGCCCAGGACCTCGCCCAGGCCATCGTGCGCGATGGCGAAGGCGCGACCAAGTTCATCACGGTGCGTGTGGAAGGGGGCAAGACCAAAGAAGAGTGCCGGCAGGTGGCCTATGCCATCGCCCATTCGCCCCTGGTCAAGACCGCTTTTTTCGCCAGCGACCCCAACCTCGGCCGGATCCTGGCGGCCGTGGGCTACGCCGGCATCGCCGATTTGGACCAAACCCAGATTGACCTGTTCCTGGACGATGTGCACGTGGCGCATCAGGGTGGCCGCCACCCGAACTACCAGGAAGCCGATGGCCAGCGGGTGATGAAGCAAAGCGAGATCACCGTCAAGGTGCTGCTCAACCGCGGCGGCATCGCCCGCGCGACGGTTTGGACCTGTGACCTGTCACACGACTATGTGAGCATCAACGCGGACTACCGCAGCTAAGGGCGCTCGGCGCCGATAGCCCTTGACGGAGCAGCACACGACCGATCCCTTGAAGCGGGACCCGCCCGCCGCGTCAGCACCACCGACGGCCGGCCATGAGCCTGATGCGTCGGTGCTGCCGCCGGCGCATCGGCCCCTTTGGCCGCGGGAGCGGCTCTTGCTGGCTTGGGCGCGGCTGATGGGATGGGCCACCCTGGCAGAGGGCGATCTGCTGCGTGACCCGGCCTATCGGCGGCTGTGGACGTCGATCCTCACCAGCGCCTTCGGTGCGCAGATCACCATGCTGGCCCTGCCGCTGACGGCGGCGGTGCTGCTGCAGGCCAGCCCCACGCAGATGGGCCTGCTCACGGCCATGGAAATCGCACCTTTTGTGCTCTTCTCCCTGCCCGGGGGCGTGTGGCTGGACCGGGTGCGCAAGCTGCCGGTCTACGTCGTGGGCGAAACCATGATCGGCCTGATCCTGGCGAGCGTGCCTGTGGCCTGGTGGATGGGTTGGCTGGCCATGCCCTGGATGTACATGGTGGGCTTTGTGATCGGCACCATCCACACCGTGGCGGGCAGTGCGGCGCAGATTGTGTTGACCCAGGTGGTGCCGCGCGAGCGGCTCGTCGAGGCGCACGCCAAGAATGCCATGGCCAATTCGGGCGCGGAGGTGGCCGGCCCCGGCTTGGCCGGCGCGCTGATCAAGTTGGTGGGCGCGCCTGCGGCGTTGCTGGTGGACGCGGCGCTGCTGGTGGCCTCGGCCTGGATCCTGCGCGGCATTCCCATCCAAGAAGACCCGCCCAAGCCGGTCCAGGGGTCCACTGCACGGGCTTTTTGGAACGATCTGATGGAAGGCTTGCGCTTTGTGGGCGGCCACCCCCTGTTGGTGACCTTGGCTTTGACGGTAGGGCTGTGGCAGATGGCCCATTACGCTGCCGTGGTCGTGCAAATTCTGTTTGCCACGCGGGTGCTGGGGATGGGTGAGCAGTCGATTGGCCTGTCATACATCGCCTTGGGTGTGGGCACGGTGGTGGCCAGTGTGGTGGGGCG
This sequence comes from Betaproteobacteria bacterium, assembly GCA_009918225.1. Taxonomy (GTDB): domain Bacteria; phylum Pseudomonadota; class Gammaproteobacteria; order Burkholderiales; family Burkholderiaceae_C; genus RFTU01. The sequence goes on from RGEP01000032.1 coordinate 8,682, forward strand.
GCGCATCAGCGCGCGCATCGGGCCAGGCCCTTGCATGCTGCTGGGCTTTGCGATCACCGGCGCAGGCTGGGTGACCCTGGCCCTGGCGCCCGAGGGTCCTGTGGGCGTGGCCCTGTTCGCCGCCATGCTCATGAGCTTCAGCGCCGGCGCCATCTTCATCTTCATCAACTTCCTGGCCTTGCGCCAGGCGGTCACGCCCGTCCCCTTGTTGGGCCGCATGACCAGCACCATGCGCTGGTTGACCCTGCTGGCTGCAGGCCCTGGAGCTTTGATCGGGGGCTGGCTGGGCGAACACCTGGGCCTGCGCTGGGCACTGGCCTTTGCAGGGGGGACCTCGCTGCTGCTGGCGCTGTTGGCGTGGCGGGTGCCGCGCCTGCGCCAACTCAAGACCCTGCCTTCTCCGGATGCGCCGGACCTTGTGGCGGCAGCAGATGCAAGCGGCGCTGCGGGTCGTCCCGCGGGTTGAGCCTCGGGTCGAAGAACTGCACGGCGTCGGTGATCAGGCCGTCCACCCCCCAAGCAGCCAGGCGCTGAGCAGCCTCCAGCTCGTTGACGGTGTAGGCCCAAACCTTCAAGCCCCCTTGAGCCAGTGCCTGGACCATCGCGGCATCCAGGGATTCATGGTGCACGACGCAGGCGCAGCAGCCCAGGTCCAGGGCAAGCTCTGGCCCGTGTGCGGGCACTTGGTGAAACAGATGGGCGCGGGGCAGCGCAGGTGCAGCCTCGCGCGCCGCCTGAAGGCTCTGGGTCTGGAACGAGGACAAGATCGGGGCGCTGGGGCCGGGCCGTCCGCTCGACTGCGCCTGGTCTTGAGCGGCCAGCCAATGCGCCTGGGCCAACTCGGCCACAGCACGCCCTGTGGCCGTCTCATCCCCCGGCGTGGGCTTGATTTCAATGTTCAGGCTGGCCCCGTGTGCCCACACCAGGTCCAAGGCCTGGGCCAGGCTGGGTATGGGCTCAAAAGCGTGTTCGCTGTGGTGCCATCCGCCGGCGTCCAGCGTCTGTAGCTCAGCCCACATCCGGTCACTGGCTCTGCCGCGCTCGGTGGTGGTCCGCTCCAGGGTCGTGTCGTGCAGCAGGAAGGGCACGCCATCGGCGCTGATCTTGGCATCCACCTCGAAGCCCCGCCAGCCCAGTGCCAGGCCCAGGCGCAGGGCGGCCAGCGTGTTCTCCGGCGCTTGCCGGCCCGCTCCGCGGTGGGCGATCCAGAAGGGGTAGGGCCAGTACGGGTGCACGATTGGCCTCCTGGGCTGAAATGGGGCTGCGTTGGGGCTGGGTTGGGGCTGCGATGGGGCTGAAACCCTGCCCACGGGCTGGGAGGGACCTCTCGGTTAGCATACTGGGTCAGTATCGGGAAGCGGGTATCCGTTTGCCCGCCGATGCTGCGGTTTTTCATGAATGCACCGCTTTCCCTGACCGCACTGGGTGATCTGGATGCTGGTTTGGCCGCTCAGGACACGCCGCAGCCCCAACGCCTGCGCGAAATACCCTACAACTACACCTCGTTTTCCGACCGGGAAATCGTGATTCGGTTGCTGGGCCAACGGGCCTGGGAACTGCTCAGCCGCCTGCGCCAAGAACGGCAAACCGGCCGATCAGCCCGCATGCTCTATGAGGTGCTGGGCGACATCTGGGTGGTGCAACGCAACCCCTACCTGCAAGACGACCTGCTGGACAACCCAAGGCGCCGCCGGCTCTTGGTCGAGGCCCTGCACCACCGCCTGCAGGAGATCGAGCGCCGGCGCACCGCTTCTGAAGACGCTGCGCGGGACGCCTTGGTGGGCGAGTTGCTTGAAGCGGCGCGCCGCAGTGTCCAGGGCTTTGAGCGCTCATTCGAGCTCATGGCCGATCTGCGCCGGCGCACCCGGCGGCTCTTGGGCCGCCACACCGCCAAGGACAACATCAAGTTCGATGGCCTGTCGCGTGTCTCGCATGTCACCGATGCCACCGACTGGCGCGTGGAGTACCCCTTCGTGGTCCTCACACCCGACACCGAGGCGGAGATGGCCGCTTTGGTTCAGGGCTGCGTCGAATTGGGCCTGACCATCATTCCGCGCGGCGGCGGCACGGGCTACACCGGTGGGGCTGTGCCCCTGACCTGGAAGAGCGCGGTGATCAACACCGAAAAGCTCGAGCAGATGACGGAAGTCGAGATGGTGCAATTGCCGGGCATCGACCGCCCGGTGGCCACCATCTGGACCGAAGCCGGCGTGGTCACGCAACGCGTGGCCGATGCGGCAGAGCGTGGCGGCTTTGTGTTCGCGGTGGACCCCACCAGCGCCGAGGCCTCGTGCATCGGCGGAAACATTGCCATGAACGCCGGCGGGAAGAAGGCGGTGCTGTGGGGTACCGCACTGGACAACCTGGCCTCTTGGAAGATGGTCACGCCCGAAGCCAAGTGGCTGGAGGTGGTGCGCCTGGACCACAACCTGGGCAAGATCCACGACGTGGCGCAAGCCCGATTTGAGCTGCGCTACTACGATGCGTCTGGCAAGACCCTGGAGCGCACCGAGACGCTGACCATCCCCGGCCGTGTGTTCCGCAAGGAAGGCCTGGGCAAGGACGTCACCGACAAGTTTCTGGCCGGTTTGCCGGGGATCCAAAAGGAAGGCTGTGATGGCCTGATCACCAGCGCCCGCTGGGTGGTGCACCGCATGCCCGAACATGTGCGGACCGTGTGCTTGGAGTTCTTCGGAAACGCCAAGGACGCGGTGCCCTCGATCGTGGAGATCAAGGACTACATGTTCGAGCAGGCCAAGCAAGCCGCGGCGGTCGGCCCAGACGGGCGTGCCGGTTCTGCGGTGTTGCTGGCCGGTTTGGAGCACCTGGACGACCGCTACTTGAAGGCCGTGGGCTACACGACCAAGAGCAAGCGCGGCGGACAAAGTGCGTCGGGCCTGCCCAAGATGGTGCTCATTGGCGATATCGTGGGTGACGACGAAGACGCTGTCGCCCGCGCAGCCTCTGAAGTGGTGCGCTTGGCCAATGGCCGCAGTGGCGAAGGATTTGTGGCTGTCAGCGCCGATGCGCGCAAGAAGTTCTGGTTGGACCGCAAACGCACCGCCGCCATCGCACGCCACACCAACGCCTTCAAGGTCAATGAAGACGTGGTCATCCCCTTGCCTCGGATGGGCGAGTACACCAACGGGATCGAGCGCATCAACATCGAGCTGTCCTTGCGCAACAAGCTCCAGCTC
>RGEP01000311.1 GCA_009918225.1 Betaproteobacteria bacterium
CGGGCCTGCCGGATCATCCGCAAGCCGACCTGGTACAGCGCTTGATGAGATCCTTCGACGGGTGCCCGGGTGCGTCTGGCCTGCTGTCCTTCGGCGTGCGGGGAGGCTACAGCAACGCGGTCCAATGCATCGAGGCCGCACAGTTCATGAGTCACCTGGCCAATATTGGCGACACCCGCACCCTCATCATCCATCCGGCGTCCACCACCCACCGCCAACTCGAGCCGGCTCAACTGCAGGCGGCGGGCGTGACACCTGATCTGGTTCGCCTCTCCGTGGGGCTGGAGCATGTCGACGACATCCTGTGGGACCTGGATCAGGCCCTGGCGCGGGCCGCTACCTGATCGCCTAATGGCCTAACAGCCTCATCGCCTGAAGGCCTGCTCCATCCTCGATCAAGGCATCATCGTCTTGATTTCGGCGCCGAATAGCTGCTGCTGGCTCTTGAGGTACTGTGCATACTCGTCCGGCCCGAGCAATTTGGTCTCGGCACCAAACACATTCAGGCTGTCGCTGATTTGTGCACCGTATTTCTCCACTGCCTTGCGAGCCGCGTTGTAGAGCGCATCCACCACTTCGCGGGGAGTGCCCTTGGGCGCGGAAATGCCGTAATAGACCGGGCTGGCAAAGTTGTAGCCGAGCTCGCGCAGGGTGGGCACCTCCGGCAACGCGCGCAAGCGTGTGTCGCCAAACACGGCCAAAGGACGCAAGGTGCCAGATTTCACATGGGCCAGCGCTGGTGCCAGGGCGGTAGAAGACATGTTCACATGCCCCCCCAGCAACTGGGTGATGGCCGGACCGCTGCCTTGCGTGGGGATGTGGGTCCAGCGCAGTTGCGCCTCTTTGCTGAAAATTTCTGCCAGCAAGTGGGTGATGCCCATGGCCCCGGAGGTGGTGTAGTTGATCGCACCCGGGTTCTTGCGCGAGTAGTCGATCAACTCCTTCATGGATTTCCAGGGCGATGAAGACTGCACCACCAGCAGCATCCCGCCTTCGGTCAGGGCGGCCACTGGCGCGAACGAGTCGGTGGAGTATTTGACATCCTTGTTAGCCAGGGGCACCACCACAATCGACCCTTGCGAGGTGCCGACCAAGGTGTAGCCATCAGGACGGCTGGTCGCCACCTGGCCGGCCCCCACCGCGCCACCAGCACCCGGCTTGTAACTCAGCACCACGGGTTGCCCCAGAAACTCACCCATGCGGTCGACAAATGGGCGCAACAGGTTGTCGGTGTCACCCGGTTGAAAAGGAATCACCACCTGCACCGCCTTCGTGGGAAAGGGATCAGCGGCCTGGGTCGGTAGCGCCAGCGTGAAAGATGCCGCACACAGGGCGGCGCTGAGCCAACGGAAAATTGGATTGCATCGGTTCATGGTCTGTCTCCTGGTGTGGTGGGTGTCTTCAATCGCAACGAACACTCATGCCACCGTCCACCACGATCTCGGTGCCGGTGATGAAGCGTGCCTCCTCAGAGGCCAGAAACAATGCCGCATTGGCCGTATCCCGTCCATCTCCCATGAAGGGCAGTGGAATGCGCGACTGGCGACGCTTGAGCAAGGCCTCCACATCGCCCGCTGTCTGGTTCCCCGCGAGGATGGCATCCACCAGCGGTGTGTGCAACTGTCCGGGCACCACCGTGTTGATGCGGATGTTGTCCTTGGCATGCTCCACTGCTACCACCCGCGAGAACTGGATCACCCCCGCCTTGGCAGCGGCATAGCCCACCTGCACGGCGCCCGTGAAGCGTTGTCCGGAGGTGGAGGCCACATTCACAATGGCGCCCCCGCCTTGGGCCTGCATGATGGGAATGACCGGTTTGCACATCAAAAATACCGTGCTCAGGTTGATGTCGAGTTGACGCTGCCAGGCGGCCTCGCTCATGGCCACCGGTCCGCCCGGCACTGGCGTGCCCACGTTGTTCACCAGAATATCGATGCGACCATCCCGTGCCATACAGTCCGCGACCAGCTGGGCTATCGCCCCGCTGTCGGTGACATCGCAGCGATAGGGCGTGATGGCCGCGCGGGCATCACCGGCTCGCTCGAGCGTCTCGTCCATGGAACTCATGTCAATGTCGACCGCCCAGACGGTGGCACCTTCCTGCGCAAATCGCACCGCGGTGGCGCGTCCGTTGCCCCAGCCCGGCCCGACACAGCCTGCACCGGTGATGATGGCCACCTTGCCCTGCAAACGTCCTGTCATGCGTTCTCCTGTCTACCTGTTGACGGGGGTCAGCGTGTGGCTGACACGAGACCGCCATCCACCACGATCGATTGACC
>RGEP01000312.1 GCA_009918225.1 Betaproteobacteria bacterium
ATGTTCGGCTCGGGTTTTTATCATGGCGATTTGCACGCCGGCAACATCATGTTCGATGGTGATGCCAACGAAAACGGGCTGCCCGTGAACGTCGATTCATGGAAAGCGTGGCGCAGGGCATCCCGGGCATGGAAGCCACCTTTGCCGGCATTGCCGACCAGATTGAAGGCGAGCTGGACCTGCGCAACGAAGCCACCAACGTGCGCAAAGGCGACATCTACAACCACATCGGCTCCGAAGATGTGCGCGCGATGAAGCTGATGGAGGGGGTGCCTGAATCGTCGACCTACATGGTGATCGAGCGGGCGCCGGGATCACCGATGTCAAAGTACATCAAGCTGTGCGCAGACCCCAAAGTCAAGCTGGGGTTCGACCCCGTGGTGATGGGCCCGCGGATGGCGCAGCAGCTCTACGACCTCTCCAGCAAGTGGTTTGAAGAGGCCATGTTCGGCTCGGGTTTTTATCATGGCGATTTGCACGCCGGCAACATCATGTTCGATGGTGATGCCAACGAAAACGGGCTGCTCACCGCCATCGACTTCGGGAACGCCAAAACGCTCTCTCAGGAAGAACGGTCGGCGATTTTCAAGCTCATGGTGGCCATTGAGATCAAGGACTCCCAGATCCTGCTCCAGCACTTTCGTACGCTGCTGTCGCCGTCCTCCCAAGCCAAGCTGACGCCCGAATTGGAGAAGCGCTTCACCGCCGAGGTCGACAAGCTTTTGCAGGGGCCCAAGGCGCCCACGGGTGGCAATGCGATGGTCAAGATCCTGGCCATGGCCAACGACATCGGGTTGGAGATACCCGGCACCATCTCCAACTTTTCGCGTTCACAGGTGATGCTGGAGAACGCCTTAAGCGAGATCGTGGGACACAACCGAACGAACTGGACGATAGCAGCGGAAGACAAGCAGGATGCGCCTGATTTCATCAAGCGCAACACGGTGCCGTTCTTCCAGAACATTGACCGTCAGGCCACCAAGCTGGAGAGCTCCGGCAAGCCCGAGGATCGTGCCGTGGCCTTCGCTCTGCGGGCCTGCAAGATGGTGGAGTTTGCCGATCTCAACCAGGCCCAGCGCGACCTGCTGATCCAGTACGTTCCGAGAGACTACAAGGCCTTGTCACAATTCCACTCGAACCTCAATCGACAAGTGTCTGATGAGCCTCCGCCGCTGCTCACGGTGGGCGATGCCATCATGGACGTGCTGGAGCGCCACAAGTGGGATGCAGCCAAGCTTGCCGGGTTCGGAAATTCACTGGTGGCCTTGGTCAAGTCCAAGTTCACCCCAGATGAGACGGCCACCACCCCCGAGCAGCCGCAGGCCCAAAAGCCGGTGACACCGGATCAGTTGGTTTAAGAGGAAAAGCGATGACGAAGCAACTCAAGGCCTTGTGCGTCTCGGCGGGTCTGCCTTGGAACGATGAGGTGCCCGACGCCTGTGTCTTCGAGCTCGACAACGGCCTGGTGACCACGTGCCAGGCCGACGAGCAGACGGGGGACTTGCTGCTGGAAACCGCCTTGACGCCGGTGCCGCCGGAACGGCGTGACGCAGCGGCTTCGATGATTGCCGCGGCCAACTACCGCGGCATGCTCACCGATGGCGCTTGTCTGGGGCTCGACCCTGCAGGTGGCGGTGTGCTGCTGTTTCGGCGCCTTCCCCTGGCGTCGCTTGATGCTGACGCCTTTCTGCGCGTGCTGACCCGATTTCTCGATGTGGCCGAGCAGATGAATGCCGCGCTGGAAAGCGTTGGCCAGTCGAGGTCGGTGGGTTTGGCTGGTGGGGTCTACACCGGGCACACGGATGTGCCAGCCCCGTTTCAAGTCGCCATTTGACTGAAAGCCGTGTGTCGGTGGTTAGGTCCCGCCGATAGCGCCTCCGTCAGGTCGAAACCGCGGCAGCAGCGGCATCGCGCCATGGTCTGTCGCAGCCGCCGCAGCGCGCGGCACCCGGTCACGAGATGCAGCAGCGTGAAGCTGCGTGTGACGGCGTAGCGGGTGGCAGCAAAGCGCGCCAGTGCCGCCAGTGGATCGGCTGGCAGTCTTGGGATGGCCTTCCGTCAAGCAAACGTGAAGGGAACCTTTGCGCTTCGGCAATAAACCAGCAACATCAGATCTGGACCATCTGGACACCGAGCATTTGCGCCCTGGATTCGCTCCGGGCTGTGGAGTTCCACGGGGCGCACAGGGGATTCAATGGTCCGACGATTACTGCAAGGTTCTGCTTCTGGATTCATAGTGCTGGCCGCCCTGGGCTTGGCGGCCTGTGGTGGCGGCGGT